>JAQSXC010000174.1 GCA_029266335.1 Eubacterium sp.
ATAAAGGTTCTTCCTGTCATACCCAGTAACCACAACCGTAGGATTTATAAGACCCAGGATGCAGATGATATCTTCCTTCACTGTTTTTGTCGCTGTGGCGGTATACGCTGCTATTACCGGTCTCTTTGGAAACCTATTTATAAAATCAACTATTTTTAGATAACTAGGGCGAAAATCCTGGCCCCACTGGGAAATGCAATGAGCCTCATCTACAGCTATCATGGAAATGTTAACAGCATCGATCAATGCCAGAAAGGATTCTGTCATTAATCGTTCTGGTGCAACATAAATGATTTTATACTTTCCAAGTCGGGCATTCTCCATCGCTTTTCTAATCTGGACTTCTGTTAAGGAACTGTTGATATAGGCTGCATGGACCCCAACTTCATTTAGCGCCTTAACCTGATCCTTCATTAGCGATATTAATGGAGAAACGATAATTGATATTCCGTCAAATAACAGAGCCGGTACCTGATAACAAATAGATTTACCGGCACCAGTTGGCATAATCCCCAAGGTATCCTTTTTATTTAATGTGCTGTCGATTAATTCTTCCTGTCCTTCCAGAAATGTATCGTAGCCATATATGTCTTTTAAGATTTTATACTTATCCACTACTGTCCCCCTGGTCTATGATATGCCTCTCCAATATGCATGAATCCCTAAATTATTGTCTTTAATTTTTCAACCAAACCCTTATCTGCCGGAAGCCAGTCCACACTGTTTAGGTTTTCTTTTGTCAGCCACAAGGCTTCCTCGTGCTCTTTCAAAACCAAATCTCCTGCTTTCATGGTGCAGAGAAAACAATGCATGGTTAGATGAAAAGAAGGATAGTCGTATTCCACGATTTCTACTAATTCACCAACTTCAACAAGGACATCTAATTCTTCCTGAATTTCACGAATCAAGGCTTCCTTTGGTGTCTCTCCAATCTCTATTTTACCACCGGGGAATTCCCAGCCGCCTTTGAATTCTCCATAGCCTCGTTTCGTTGCAAATATTTTGTTTATCCTTTATTGTATATGCTGTAAACAAGCAGAAATTCTGCTTGTTTCTACAATTATTCAACTTAAAAGTTAATATGAATACTGCCTGCATTTATAATTTTTTCTACCAATTCACTGCAGCTCATTGTTTTAAGGGTTGAGTACATATCAAACTTTTCAGAACAAAAAACCTTTACGTTACAATCCGAATTTCCAGCTAGTAACACTGCTTCTAACATCGTTTTATTTGTAATTATATTTTCTTCAAATAAAATTTGAGCAAGTTTTGGTGTCGTAATCGTGGTCACACTCTTTTTGCTTGAATACTTTTCTATATTTTCAATTGCCTTTCCAAGTTGCGAAATGGCACCTTTATCTTCCGTTAAAATTGTATACTTATATTCTTTTATTTCTAAAATATTAGAAAGGATATGAATACATATTATAATTAATTCTTCACCGAGGTTATCTTCACTTTCCTTATTAGCTCTTACCTTCTTGAAAAAATCAGTATATTTTAATTTAGCATTATTGTTTTTATTTACAAAAATGCTATCTCTTAAAGCAGAATCTGACTTTAAAGTCTCTTCAACTGTGCCCACTTTACTCTTAATTGTTTGAATTGCAATCTTTAAATGCTCATTGATTTCAGTACTACTTGAAAAACATATTGCTTCAGCTTCATATATATCTTCTTCAAAAATCACCAGAACTTTTATCCCTGCATTGTGTATTTTCTCCACATAATCAATATGTTCTTGCCAAAGTTTATTATCATTAGAACACAATTCCATTAAAATACACCTTGTTATAACTATTATCCCCTTCGTTCGCTTTATATACTCAAACAAGTATTCTGGATGAGGAAGAACCATGTGCTTACGAAATGAACACGCATCATAAAAATAGCATTTTTCTGCTGCTACAATTTCTCTTGCCGCCTGCTTAGATTCCATAATTACATAAGGTACAATCTTTGATAAATTATTGGGTGTGTCCTTATATGTTTTTATCATAAGTATTACCCCCGTATCTCCTCATAGATTTTTTTCATATTTTCCAACACTTTACTAACTGTTCTATGGTTTAATATCTCTTCTTTTAGATAATCGTCTCCGATTTTTTTTACAAAGGATTCAAGCTTTTTATAATCGTCTTTATTTGTTGGTTTTAACAAATCTTCATTTAACCACAATCTTACAAATTCATTTTCTATGACCTCACTATTTACTATTAAGAGTTTTTCTAATTTTTCGCCAGCATTAAGCAAATTTAATTCATAACATCGAATGAGCGCCGCCATGTAAGGAACTTCAAAATAGCTCATCAATTTCACAATTAATGAAACTTCTGTATCCTCATCAGTTTTTTCACTCTGAAATTTTCGAAACATATTTTCGAAACTTTGTTCTGGCATTAATAATACTCCCGCAAACGAATTTGCAGATAGCTCTTCTTCATATTCAAAATAATGTTCATTCATATATAATTCAATCTTTTGTTTAAAGCTTTGCTCTTGATAAAATATATGGTATATTTCATGGCACAAGGCAAAATTAACATTTACTTTTGGCAAAGAGGAGTTTAAAAAGGTGTAGCCTAATGAGTCTCCCTTATAACAAATAGCACCTATTTCTTTATCTTTAAATGGAATTTCTACAACTATATATCTCTTTTTCTCAAATAATGGTCTAACTACCTGCATAACATTCAAGAGATCTCTTTCATAATCCACATCGGCTTTTGAATATAAGTCTCTTACTTTTCGGGTTATCTCAACTTGATTTTTTTGATTATATTCAATTATCTTTTTAAATCTCTCAAATTCCATATAATCACTCTCCTATTTTAAACAATCTACCTCGAGCACTTAATATTTCATCAATATTTTCAATTAAGTCAATTAACTTCATAGCAAACTTTACTTGTTCCGTTCCAAGTTCTCCTACATAGAATGCAACTTCTGTTTTCAAATCTCTTTCAATATTATCAACTTGAAAATTTTCCGATAAAAAGTATTCAATATTCTTGCCTAATAATGCTGCAATTTTTTCCATATCAACACTAGTAATATCTTGAGTTTCATTTAATATGCGAGACAACTTACTTGTTTCTATACCTGTTTTCATACTTATAAATGTTTGTTTTATTTTCTTCTGTGACAGATAAGCATTTACATTTTCTATATACTTACTCATGACACTCACTCCTTTTCCTATCTCTCAATGTTTCATTGTTATCCTCTTAATTTCATTATACTCTCATTTATGCACAATGCAATCATTATATTTCACCAGGTGATATTTTTCAAGCATTTTTACTTCGTATTTGTTTGTTCTTTCGTATAATATATGTTTAATTCTTATTCACTGAAATTTTAATGCCATTTTTTATAGACTTTCCTTCATCAACTAATTTATTTATTTGTAATATGTGTGGCTTCAAACCTACCACTATGTCTGCAGCTCTTGTTGCTGCTACATTGACTGAATTCATAATAATTCCTTATCCTTGTATAAAATAGTCATACTGATCACTTTGAAAAGAGATAGTCCGCTTCAAAATCTTTGGAAATTTTATTTTTTTTGCTATTATAAAATCAATTTCATAATTATGCCTCATACTTTTATTCATAAATGTGTAGTAAAAAAGTTCATGTCCTTTTGCAGTTAACATTTGTGCAACCGCATTTTCATAAAGAGTTAATATATCCCTCTTAAAAGCATCTACCATTTTAAATTATTCGTTCGAATATATTCATCTACAGCCTGTGGCATCCACCAAATTCAACATCTCTTCTCTTAATTATAGTATAAGCATAATCGTTGATTTAACAATCGTCATTTTGGCATAATCGTCATTTTTATTAATCGTGATTTTAACAAAATCGTTATTTTATTGATTTAGCCCACGTTGAATATTGCCGTAGCACCAATGCTAAGAAGATTTTCCAAATCATTTAATCTTTCAAATGGCTGGCCAGCCTTTAATGACATATGCCGATTTCTGTTTCATTGAAGTAATCATATGCTTGTCATCTCTAATCCAGTTTCTTTTTTCATTAAATTGTTTGAATTTTGAACATCATTCAAATCTTCAAATAATTCCTGTACCTTAGAATCTTCATAACTAACGTGCAACCCAGTCCCGCTTTCTTTCTTACCTATTAGGTAATTATATTACATTCTAACATTATATAATTATTAACTAGTTTTTGATATTTTTCTTACCTATTAGTTCCATTAATATTTCTATCTAATTTTGTTTTCGTCTCAATATCCTTAAATTAAACTCTTAAGACCCTTTATGTTCTTAATTATTTTGTTTTATACTGCTGCGAACTTCCACCGTAGCTACAACCGGTACTTTTTTCATACACTACTCCTTTGTCAGTCCGAAGTCATACTGCAAATACTCTGGCAACTCATTTTCCATCTGAATGTCAAACAGATAGGTTCTATTTCCGCCATCGTTTTTCCTCGGATTGGTAAGTTGACCAGTTCCCACATACGTGAACGGTAAAACAATACCATTTTCACTTTCAACCTTTCTGATAAAAACATAGGCATATCTACTATGAGTCAACTTCTCGTAATCAGATTGTGGCAAATCATGCATTGATTCCCATTGGAACACATCTGCTTGAAGGAATTTATCCTTGTAATTCAGACTATCAGCTTCATCCAAGTCTTTCTTTAAAGAAGCAAATATTACAACGTAATCCTCATAATAATACGTACCTTTTTGATTACTTCCAGGGTTTCTTAATAGCTTTAGCTGAACTTGATCAATTCGATAATTCTGCCATAGCTTGAACCCAGTTTCATCGCCATTGTCAATCTCAAATCTTGTTAGTCCATAACTGATTAGATCTTCTAAGTATTCAGTAAACTGATCATCAAGAGTTACTGATATAGCTAGTCCTTCATCTGCCTTGTTAACAAACTGTAGAAAAGATAATGCATGCTGATACTCCTCTTTTTTAAATCTAGACATTTTCTCCATCAATTTATCTATAATTTGTTGATATGTTTCCAGTCCATCAAGCAGACAACGAATAATCTCATACTCATATACCCAAACAAGAGGCAGCAATCCTGATAGGTAATTGGCGAAAGAAGTCTGCTCTTCTGAGAATACAGGCAAATTCTCTTCTGCAATTCCACGAAGAAAATTGTAATATGAGCAGTTCTTCTTACCTTGCGTCTTCACACTCATAAAACGAATCAAATCCGGAGCACAATCATTATTGATATAGTCCATATGACGAGGATAAAACTCGGCATTGATATACTTCTTGAAATTGAAGTAATCCTGCTTCAAATACTTAATACTGTTGAAATTTTCCTTATCTATGTACTCCAATATTTCTTCTTTACTAAGATCATCAATATGTATCTCTACACCATAACCAGATAATCCAAGTGCAGTGAAATCATCTTTAACAAGAGACGCCATCAATCGCTTCTCCATGACAAAATTCTCAGCCAGGGAAGAAAGTGCAAATGCAATCTGAACGCTTCTCTTATAGCTATTTCCAATAAAATCAAGAACAGTAACATATTCCTTATTCAGATACTTACGAAGTCCACGTCCAAGCTGCTGAATGAAGATTGTCTTTGATTCAGTCGGTCGTAGGAACAAAACCATGTTTACTCCGGGAATATCTACACCTTCATTAAGTATATCTACGGTAAATAAAATCTCAAGCTCAGTACTGTCATTTTGCAATTCATTGTAAGCACGCACACGTTCACCGATATCATTACGGCCAGTAAGATATGCCGTCTTGTATTTCTCTCCCAGAGCCTCACACATCATTCTGGCATGGGTCACATTACGGCAAAATGCAAGCACCTTCAGTTTTCCTTGTGGTCTGTGCTTCTCTATCTGAGACGCAATGAAATCGCAATGGTCCTCTTTCGCCATCTGTGCAATCATTCTACGTTCTTCATTAGCGTGAAGGCCATAATCTACCATCTTGTCGCGAATTCCATAGTATTTAAATGGAACAACTAAATCATTTGCTATGGCATCTCTTAGGCGAAGTTCATAAGGTACGTTGTGGTCAAATATCTCAAATACATCCTGATTATCCAAACGTTCCGGTGTAGCAGTTAATCCAAGTAAAAATTCCGGTTCAAAGTATCCAATGATTTTCTTGTATGTCTCCGCTGTAGCATGATGGCATTCATCAATTATGATGTAGTCAAATTCATTCTTTGCAAAGAACTCCAACGTATTGCACATGGTAATATTTGTTGCAAATACAAAATCCGCATCGGATTCCTTACTGGTTCCGATATAAATTCCATAGGTAACATTCTTGCCAAACACTTCCTGGAATGTCTCCAAAGATTTCCTCAGAATAGAACCCTCATGGACAATATAAAGGAGTCTTCTAGGATTAAAATTCAACGCATCAAAAGCAGCCAAGTATGTTTTCCCACTACCTGCTGATGCAATTGTAAGTGCACGGTTAACACCCACTGCACGATATCTGTTTAGCTCCTTCAGTGCTCTTTTTTGCATATAATTGGGCTTAATCTTAGCAGAAGAAAGGTCGTAATCCATGTCCCATCTTTCAATGGCATAGTTCAGTCTTGTAGAATACTTATGAATCAGTTCAGCATCCAACAGATATGTATTGTCCCATTTCTCCTGGAACTCCTCTATCACCTGATCATAAACTCCTGGCTCGTAGGAATCTGTCACCGCAACATCCCATTCCACGTTTTTCAACAGTGCATATCTGGTAATATTCGACGAACCAACTACCAGCTCTCGATAATCATTGAATTCAAACAAATATCCCTTTGAGTGATACCCCAAAGTGGAATATCCAGTATCATGAAAACAATCAAAATCCAGATGGCACTGGAAATTCGGATATCTACCCATAAGTGTATAGAAACTCTTTAGAGATTCAATATCTGTAAAATTCTGATAGGTGGAAGTAATAATTCTTCCCTGACACCCTCTCTCCACTGCAGCTTCAATATCTTTATACACCAGAATAAGGCCTGCCTTTTTAATAAAGCTGACCGAAAAAGAAAACGACTTACAATGTCTTAAATTGTCTTTAATTTTCTCAAGGAACGTTGTCTCTGTATAATTTGTCAAAAACTGATTTGCCATATGTCACATCCCTTACTTAGATTCCACCCATATCTGCGTAATAATTTTTTAAGTCTTCTTGCTATCTTACTTACAAAAATGTCTGTATTATTGCAAAAATAATAATCCTTATCATGCTCTGTACGCCCAAGAGAACTCGAAATCATTCCCATGGAAACCGAACCAAATACCTTACGAAATGATTTTAAATCCTGTTTGCTATCTCATTACAGTGAACGATAATGAGTGCTTTCTTCGGCTTCTCATTCTTTAATGCAAATGCAGATGCATATGTTTTTCCTGTACCCGCTCGTGTCAAGAGTGTGACGAGTAAAAAATGATTTTTCTTTTGGATAGTTGCGAGGCATGCGACCGAAAGTTACACCGCAATAACACAATAATTTCCCACAACAATTTTTATATTTTAATTCGCTTCCGCATGGGCACAATTCATTTCCAAAATAAAAGTAAATTGATTTATATAATGTCTGTTATCATCAAGATATGTAGATAAAACAATCCTGTTTTTTATTTTAGTCATTGTTTCCAACCTTTCTTCTGAGATTTCCACTGAGTATTCATCTCTACGTTATCTACAATTTTTTCAACTACTGGCTGTAAAAAATCTTTAATCAAATCCACTGCAGTTCCAAAGTCCACCAATTCCATTGCCTTTTTCTTCTTAATAAAAGAGTTCCATCGACTTTTCCTAATAGCATCCTCAGCAAACCCCTTCTCAAAGGCTACAATATCATCAAATCCTGTCTGTCTATGATGAAATGTTTCTTCTATTGCCTTCTTTAGCACATCTCCATCAAAGTCATAATTACTAGCCAGAATATAAATATCATAGAAGTCTTTATACCTACTATTAGCATAACCTAACGACACAATTGCTTCGAACTTTTCTGCAATGACGGAATTTAAAGAATATGCATATATTTTAGGGACTTCCATTTCAAGTAAAACCGGGAAATCCATAAGTACACGTTCTGGATATACAATATCCCCAAATCCAATATCTATTGATATTGGGATCTTTGTTCTGTCTAAATAAGCCACAATTGAAACATTCACTCCGTGATAAGCTTTAAATTCAGTTATAGAATGAACATCGAATGAATCTAAATCGTAACGCAACGCATCATCCACTTCTATCAAAAATATTTTATTAAATATCTTCTTTATATTCTCTACTTCATTACTGGTCTTTTGAGCTAATAAATCTATATCAGTAGTAGCTCTTGTAAAATTTCCATCAAATAATGCATATAAGAATATGCCACCCTTTAAGGTAAACTTGTCGACATAATCAGAAATTGAAATTCTGTATATAGTTCTTTCTAGACCATATGCAGTCAACTCCTCTTGTAACATATGTCCTCGCTTCGGTGCTTGATTTTTAAGCTTAGCTTTGACTGACTCTGCATTTATCATATAAGTACCTCCAAATATGTTCTCAATATATCACTACACTTTAGCTGCTCTGCATAGCGATATAGTTTATTAATATCCCGGTCATTTCTATTGAGGTAATTCATTAATATTTCTTTTGTTTCTTCAATGCCAATTTTATTTCGATAATAAATAATATCTACCACCGTCTTCTCAATATCATAGATTTGAAATTGATTTGGTCCTTCTTTTATAATCTGTACTCCTGTTTGAAATCTATCTTTTTCAAAATAATACAGATTGAAAGATGGCCAATCTGGTAAGGTTGACACATTTTTCTTTTTACTTACTGCCACATCGATAGCATCAGGTCTATATGTTGAAAGATTATAAAAAACTGCTGCACTCATTAAGCATACTACTCCCGTTGATGCATATGCATGAACAAAATAGAAATCAGAGTCTTCACCCTTAAAATTTGCATTTTCATAGTTCTTTTTATTTAGTTTTATAAGGTTTCCTTCATCAACTAATTTATTTATTTTATAATGAGTAAATCCCCATTTTTTAAGTTCTTCCGTTGATATTATTTTTTGATTATCTGGTATAAGAATTCCTGTTTTCATTTCGCGCACCTCCAATTCTTATTATACCCAAGAAGCAATAATTAAACAATTTATTTTTAAATGAAATGCGGCTAATTTCAAAATTAGCCGCATTTCATTTAAATTTATTTCACCACATTTTTTTCACCACTTTTATTCGCCGGCTTTTTTCGTTTGTTTTATTTTAAATTCAAGCGTTAAAATCATCTTGTTTGGATCGAATTATTCTTCAATCACTGGCTCCACCCAGCCTTCATCTTCCGGAACGTTGAAAATATTTGGAACATCACTTCCAGCACGTTCACCTATATTTAGAAGGTTAAACATTTTCATAAATTCCGTCCCTTATCAAAAGGATTACCCCCGTTCTTATCTGTAAAAATCATTAATCCCTATATCTTAATTATTCTTAATTATATAAAATTGGAAATTAAATTACAACTTGTTTCTATAAGTAATGTAATCTTTAAAACTGAATTTTACAATTAACCTGTAACATTTTAATTTCTTATGCATGTATTCCTTATATAGTTATCGCTTTTGTAAGAATTTCTTATGTAAATATCTCATATAAAGCATTCCTTATATAAGTATTTCTCACGTTATATCTCTTATAGAAATGATTAAGAAAAGAAAATAATATAGCTATAGCTCCACCCATCCCACGTAAAAAGCCTGCTCTCTTACCAAGGGCAGACTTTCTACGGTTTCTGGCAGCCATCCAGATATCTTCACATAAATCTTAGAGCAATCTACTTCTTAGATTCAGCAGGCTTTTTTATCCCCACCTTCCGGCAGGTTTTCCATATAATCTATATTCTATTTCTGTGCATTTTTGTGCATTTTTATACATTCTATATATTTCTATACAATCTTTACGTTTTTATACACTTCCATATTTTCTGTACGTTTCTATGCATACCATATTTCAAAGCTTCAACCACTCTTTCTCACACCGTCCTCATCAACCTTAAATCCTTCAATGGTTGTGCTGACTGCAAGAGAGCCATCGATGTTAAAGTAATACCACTTGCCCTCAATCTGAAGCCACTTACCAGATACCATGTTTCCATAAATGTCGAAGTAATATTTCACGTCTTCAATGGTCTGCCAGCCGGTGAGGATTTTGCCATCCTTGTAGTAGAAGTACTGGCCGGCGTCATTTTGTGTCCAGCCCTGGGCGGTGTCCGGGGTAATGGTCAGCTTGATGTAGCGGTGCAGCATTGCCGAAACCTCCCCGCGAGTGGCGCCTGATTTAGGCTCAAATTTGTTATC
>JAQSXC010000175.1 GCA_029266335.1 Eubacterium sp.
TTAATATCTCGCCTTAAAACGGAGTTTTATTATTTCATACCTAAAGGCAAAAAATGCTGCCTCCTGATAGGCGGGGGGCAGCTATTTTTTACCTTTAAGGACAGAGCCATTTAATAAAAGCTTGTATCAGAGCTTACGACCATCAGTCGGTTAATTGGGAAAAGCCGCCAAATGGCTTAGGAGGTTATATGGAGAAAAACTTAAAAAAATATTTTGCTCTGTTTGCATTGCCTACATTAATTGCATTTACTATAGTTTTTTTGATTCCTTTTATTATGGGTGTTTATCTCTCTTTTACAGAGTTTACTACCATTTCAAATGCCAAATGGGTGGGATTTTCAAACTATATAAAAGCATTTGAAGACGGGTCAAATTTCTTAGGAGCATTAGTCTTTACATCAAAATTTGCAGTTGTAGCAGTTATAACTATTAACGTTTTTGCCTTTTCTATTGCAATGCTTCTTACTAAAAAGTTAAGAGGAACCAATCTTTTCAGAACAGTATTTTTTATGCCTAACCTTATCGGAGGCATCGTTCTGGGTTATATCTGGCAGTTGATAATTAATGGTATTTTAATTAACACAATGGGAGTTGATATAACCTTTGATGCAAAATACGGCTTCTGGGGACTGATTGTATTAATGAACTGGCAGCTGATCGGGTATATGATGATTATATATATTGCCGGTATACAAAACATTCCGGAGGAATTAACAGAAGCGGCAAAAATAGACGGAGCATCCCCATTTCAGACTCTATTCCGTATAACCATACCCTTGGTAATGCCTTCAATAACAATATGCACATTCCTCACTCTCACGAATTCCTTTAAAATGTTCGACCAAAACCTTGCATTAACTGCCGGAGCTCCTGGGGATTCCACGACCATGCTGGCTTTGGACATATACAAAACCTTTTATGGAAGAGTAGGGTATGAAGGTGTTGGTCAGGCAAAAGCAGTCATATTCTTTGTAATGATTGCAATACTGGCATTTATTCAGCTGTATCTTACCCGAAACAAGGAGGTGGAGAACTAATGAACAATAAAGAGAAAATATCAGATGCTTTAAAAATAATACTTTTGACTATACTTACAGCAGTATTTCTGGCACCGATATTAATTGTTCTGATGAACTCCTTTAAGGGACAGTTCTTTATTTCGGATCAACCTTTTCAATTACCGACTGCCGAAACCTGGGCAGGATTAAAAAACTATATAAATGGTATGGGCAAAATAGGATTTCTCAAAGCTTTCTATTACTCCTTTATCATAACGGTACCATCAGTTCTTACTCTGGTGCTTTTTACATCAATGACGGCCTGGTATATAACCAGGGTTAAGGGAGCAGCCTCACAGGCTATCTTCTATATAATTGTAGCAAGCATGATAGTTCCATTTCAGATGGTTATGTTCACTATGTCAAAAATGGCTAATATTCTAAGCCTTGATAATCCTTTAGGTATTATTGTCATATATTGGGGTTTCGGAGCCGGACTTTCAGTATTTATGTTTGCTGGTTTTGTAAAGAGTATTCCTCTGGAAATAGAGGAGTCTGCAACAATAGACGGATGTAACCCTGTACAATTATTTTTCAGCATAGTATTCCCCATATTAAAGCCTATTTCAATTACAGTTTCCATACTAAATGCCATGTGGATATGGAATGATTATCTGCTGCCCTATCTGGTTATCGGAAATACCTATAGAACTATCCCTATTGCCGTACAGTACCTGCAGGGAGGATACGGCTCAAGAGACATGGGAGCATTAATGGCAATGCTCATACTTGCAATTGTTCCAATTATCATTTTCTATATGCTCTGTCAGAAGCACATTATAAAGGGTGTTGTAGCCGGAGCGGTGAAAGGCTGAACGCTTGTTAAACACATTTCAGGGTTGATAGAGTACAGTCAATAAGGTTAAACGCTGAGTTTAGGTTGAATAGACGTTTGGAACCAGAGAGACAGGTCAAAAAATATTAGGCGGGAGAGCAAAATGATATGTTTAAGAGGTTGTTCAACATTAATGAGTGGAAGATTATAGAGGATAGTATTCATATACAGGATATGAGGCTCTCTGAAAGTATAATGTCCATTGGAAATGGATATATGGGGATGAGAGGAAACTTTGAGGAGAAATATTCAGGAGACACACATCCCGGAACATATATAGGCGGGGTCTGGTTTCCGGACAAGACCCGCGTGGGTTGGTGGAAGAATGGTTATCCCGAATATTTTGGAAAAGTAATAAACTCAGCTAATTTCATTGGAATAGGCGTTCAGGTCAATGATTTTGAAATTGATCTGGCCAAAAATGAAGTGCTGGAGTTCCATAGAGAACTGGATATGAAGAATGCCGTTTTATATAGAAGTTTTACCGTAAATACTCCTTGTGGTCGAATACAGATAAAGACAGAAAGGTTCTTAAGTATAAACCGGCTGGAAGTGTGTGCAATAAAATATATGGTTCGAAGCCTGGACAGAGATGTGTATGTCAGACTGACTCCGTATATGAATGGAGATGTACACAATGAGGATTCAAACTATCAGGAGAAATTCTGGGAGGAGGTGTCCCGAAAGTCAAAACCGCTTGATGCAAGTCTTATAATGAGAACAAAGGAAAATCCTTTTGGAGCCCCGAGATTTACCTCCTGCACAAGTATGAAAGTAGTACCCTATGGAGTACTGCAGGCATGCCATGCTGAAGACGGAGATAATTTTGCAGCTTCAACTGTGGTCCTGCAGGCGATTAAAGGTGAATGGATCGGGATTGACAAGTTTGTAGCACTTACTAACACCAGAAAGGTAAAAGAGGAGGAGCTTGAGGCCAGAGCCGCAGAACTGGCCTCAAAAGCAGCACTGACCGGCTATGGCAAGCTTAAGGAACTGCATTGTGCTGCATGGAATGAAAGATGGGATAAGGCAGATGTGGAAATAGTAGGTGATACTGAGGCCCAGCAGGGAATACGCTTTAACATATTCCAGTTGTTTTCGACCTATTACGGTGATGACTGCACCTTGAACTTCGGGCCAAAAGGGTTTACAGGAGAAAAGTATGGCGGAGCTACTTACTGGGATACCGAAGCTTTTGTATTGCCAATGTATATGGCTATAGCTTCACAAGAGGTCACCAGAAATTTATTGATATACAGGCACAACCAGCTGGAGGGTGCATTTGAAAATGCCAGAAGAATAGGTATGAAGGGTGCTCTTTACCCCATGGTTACCTTCACAGGAGTCGAATGCCATAACGAATGGGAAATTACTTTTGAGGAAATACACAGAAATGCAGCCATAGCTTTTGCAATATTCCAGTATGTGAGTTATACCGGGGACAAAAGCTATATAGGGCAGTATGGAATAGATGTACTGATTGAAATATCGAGATTCTGGGCAAGCCGTGTGCATTACAGTGAAAGAAATAAAAGGTATATGATTCATGGTGTTACAGGTCCAAATGAATATGAGAACAATGTAAGCAACAACTGGTATACAAACCGCATGGCAGCCTGGTGTCTTGAATATACGCTGGAATGTATTGCTTATCTCAGAGAAATAAATGCTGCCGGTAAGCTTGTGGAACGTGCTGTGACCGGTTCTGAAGAAGAGAAGTGGAGAGAAATCGCAGAAAAGATGTACCTTCCCTACGAGGATGAGCTGGGTATATTTGTGCAGCACGATACCTTCCTGGATAAGGAGCTCAAACCGGCAGATGCAATACCTGTGGCTGAAAGGCCCATAAATCAGCACTGGTCCTGGGACAGAATTCTGCGTTCCTGCTATATCAAACAGGCCGATGTGCTGCAAGGTTTATATTTCCTGGGACATTTATATGACAGTGAAACCAAGAAAAAGAACTTTATGTTTTATGAGCCATTGACTGTACACGAATCCAGTCTGTCGCCATGTGTGCACTCCATAATTGCCGCCGAGCTGGGTATTGAGGATAAGGCTGTGGAGATGTATAAGAGAACTGCAAGACTTGATCTGGATAACTACAATAATGATACCGAGGACGGTCTCCACATAACCTCCATGGGAGGAAGCTGGCTGGCAATTGTTCAGGGTTTTGCAGGTATGAGGACTGCTAATGGAATGTTGGAATTCAAGCCATTCCTCCCTCAAGGCTGGGAAAGCTACTCTTTCAAAGTCAACTACCGCAGCAGGCGACTGAAGATATTCGTAGGTAACGGGAAAACAACCATTACCCTTGAACTGGGCCAGCCTCTAAATGTTGTATTACTTGACAGAGAAATCCTTCTGAGTGATGTCGTTGAAGAAAGTATTGTGCCTGCTAAGGAAAGAGGTATTGAATATGTATGATATAGAAGCTTATATTTTTGACCTGGACGGCGTTGTTGTGAATACTGCAAAGTATCACTATCTTGCATGGAAGAGGCTGGCAGCCGAGTTTGGTTATGATTTTACAGAAGAGGATAATGAACAGTTCAAAGGTGTCAGCAGAATGGCATGTATGGATATTCTTGCCGTTATGACAGGCAGATACTTTAAGGATGAGGAAAAAATTCAATTAGCTGACAGAAAAAACAACTGGTATATAGAGTATATTGGAAAAATGCAGAAAGATGAGGTATTGCCGGGTTTTGTGGATTTTATCACTGAAATCAGAATAGCCGGTGGAAGGACTGCATTAGCCTCTGCAAGCAAAAACGCAGCATTGGTGCTTGAAAGATTGGAGCTTGGCCAATACTTTGATCAGGTAGTAGACGGAAATGATGTTCAGAAATCAAAGCCCGACCCTCAGGTATTTTTACTTGCAGCTAAAAGGTTGGAAGTAGAGGAACAGAAATGTCTTGTGTTTGAAGATGCTCAGGCCGGTATAGACGCTGCAAAGAGTGCAAATATGCTGGTAGTGGGAATAGGCAAACCGGACATTCAGTTAAAGGGTGCTGATATTATGAAACCCGGTTTTGACGGGCTGGTGCTGTATCAGTTATTGAGAGAATTAAACATTACTGATGTGGCAGTATAAATTAATGCTGTATAAACCCGGCCAAATTAAATTACTGGAGGGTATACCGCAAATATCTTAAGACTATATGAAGCAGGGACCTGTTTTAAACCTGCAGATGGAATACGAAATGTTTAATAAGGCTCAGGCTCTATCAAAAATTAGAGCTGGGCTTTTTGTTTGTATACAAACTTGCCTTGACATTCCATTATGGTAATTTTAAAATGGCATTAATGATAAGCAAAAGCTTTTTATAACTAACATTATACTCAGCAGTCAACAAAAGAAAGAGGAATTTTCATGGAAAACAAACCGGGGACAGAAAACAGCTGGAGAAAACTTGATAATACGGCTAATGTTTTTCCTGTCATAGCTAATAAAAATTACAGCAGTGTTTATAGAATTTCGGTAAGACTGCAGGATGAAATATCTCAGGAGACACTACAGGAGGCCTTACTTGAGACTTTACCCTGGTTTACTTCATTTAATGTAAAATTAAAACGTGGAGTTTTCTGGCATTATTTTGAAAGCAATAAAAAACGTCCGGTTGTTGAAAAGGAGCAGACTTATCCTTGTGCATATATAGATCCAAATACAAATAACCAGTTCCTGTTTAAGGTAACTTATTTCGGAAAGCGTATAAACCTTGAGGTTTTTCACACCATAACCGATGGAACAGGTGCTCTTAAGTTCCTTAAGGCAATTGCCTACAATTATATTAAGCTTGCATATGGTGACCGATTGCCAAGGGATGTCATGGATATGCCGGTAGTTGATGTGGTTTCGGATGTGGAAGACAGCTATCACAAAAACTATAGAAAGCTTTCCTATAAAAGATTAAAAACACGAAGTGCATATAAACTTAAGGGTGAAAAGCTTCCCATATTGACAATGAGCGTCATCCACGGATTTGTATCATCAGCGGCCCTGATTGATTTATGTAAAAGAAATAAGGTCAGTTTGACACAGTATATCTCAACACTGATTATTTGGTGCGTTTATAAGGAATACATGAACGAGCAGCCTCATAAGGAGCCAATACAGGTCAATATACCGGTTAATTTAAGACATTTTTTTCATTCAACCACTGAAATGAATTTTTTTTCATACATAAATGTAGGGATTACTATAACTAAAAGTGAATATACTTTTGAGGAGATGCTGGAGATAACCAAGCAACAGTTTACCAGTCAATTGACCAAGGAAAACCTGTCCCAATCAATATCCGACAACGTGGCAACAGAACGAAACATCTTTGTACGTGTTACACCATTGCCTGTTAAAAATGTTGGTGTAAAAATTGCATATATCGGTTCGGGTAAAGCTAATTCTTTCGTACTTTCCAATGTAGGCAAAATAGAAGTGCAGGAAGAATTCAGGAAATATATAGATAAATTTGAGGTATTGCTCAGTGTATCAAAATCTGAGCCTATAAAGTGCGGGGTATGCTCTTATGAAGACAACCTTGTTTTTTCTTTCACATCCATAATGAAGGAAGCATATTTGCAGAGAGCATTTTTCAGGCATTTGGCAGAACAAGGTATTGAAGTCATTATCGAAAGTAATGGAGCAGGCTATGAAAAAATGTAAACGATGTAATGTCAAGGTTGATGAAGATACAAAAATATGCCCTTTATGCAGAACGGTTCTTACTGATATGGGAGGAGAGACGGTTACCCGGACATATCCATCCATTAAGGTTGACCCGCATAGATATAATATAATAAAAAGGATGCTGATATTTTTATCTATATTATCCGGTGTGACCACAGCTGTTACCAACTATATTACCTATAACGGAGTAGTTTGGTCTGCAATATCCATGGCTGCAATCATATATTTCTGGATATTGGTATCATACTCCATCAAACGAAATACCAATATGGCATCAAAAATACTGGTTCAGGTTTTGTGTGTATCAATTTTAACTGCAATAATGGATTATTCCATAGGCTATTCAGGCTGGTCGGTTAATCACGTAATTCCTGAAATCATTATCCTGGCAAATATTTCGGTGCTGATTCTTGTGATAATCAACCGCATGTACTGGCAGACATACGTGTTAAACCAGATAATAATAGCTGTTTTGGGTTTTATACCGGGAATACTCTACCTTTTTGGTCTTATTAAAGTACCATTGCCGTCAATTGTTGCATCAGCTACTTCATTTACAGTTCTGCTTGGTACAATGATTTTTGGGGATAAGTCTATTAAGAGTGAATTGAAAAGAAGATTTCATATTTAGAAGGGGTATCAGCGTGCTAACCATATTAGTACACACAAAAGTTTAAATTTTAGTATAAGTATATAAAATATTCATAAATAGAAGAGAGGAAAATACAATGAAAATAGTAGTTTTGGATGGATATGCAATGAATCCCGGGGATTTATCCTGGCACGGCATGGAGAAGCTGGGGCAGATTACGGTTTACGACAGGACACCAAAAGAATTGGTGGTAGAGAGAATAGGAGATGCAGAAATAGTTTTAACCAACAAGGTTATTTTGTCCAGGGAGGTTTTGGAGAAAACACCAGCTGTAAAATATATTGGGGTAATGGCTACCGGATATAATGTGGTTGACACTGGTGCCGCCAGAGAGCTGGGAATAACTGTAACAAATGTACCTGCATACAGCACCGATTCAGTAGCCCAGCTTGTATTTGCATTTATACTCGAATTCTGTCACCACGTTGGAGAACACAACAGAGCAGTACAGGAAGGTGCATGGACAAACAGCAGAGACTTTGCCTTTTGGAACTTCCCACTTATTGAGCTTGCCCATAAAACATTGGGTTTAATAGGATTTGGAGCAATAGGGCAAACTGTGGCCAGGCTTGCAGTTGCCTTTGGAATGAACGTCAAAGTATACAGCAGGACAGTAAAAAAAGAACTTGAAACCGGGAATATTAAATTTGCGTCACTTGATGAGGTTCTTACAGAATCAGATTTTATAAGTTTACACTGTCCATTGACTGAGGAAACAAAAGAGTTGATAAATAAGGATACTTTGTCAGGAATAAAATCAGGTGCTTTCTTAATCAATACCTCAAGAGGTCCGGTTATATCGGAAAAGGATGTTGCAGATGCCTTAAACAGCGGAAGGTTGGCTGGAGCTGCAGTTGATGTGGTTTCCGCAGAACCGATATCCGGAGATAATCCGCTGCTTGGAGCAAAAAACTGTATTATAACACCTCACTTTGGCTGGGCACCTTTTGAGGCACGAACAAGACTTATGGATACCTTGATAAAGAATGTCAGTGCCTACATGGATGGAAAACCTGTAAATGTAGTAAATTAATAATCCAATTAATCAATAAGAACTCCTATCACACCTAAGTGTCTGGCAGGAATGCTTGTTTGTGTGGTGGATAAGTTCTGCTCAACTAAAGAAATATTTAAAAGAGAAAAGGGAAGTTTATATAAATAATAGCCTTTCCAAATCCAGAGGTAGAGGAATTTATACCTGTATAGTATTTTGTCAGGGGTCTGTGGTGTATAATTAGGTAACCCGGAAAAGCAGCAGTTAAAAACAGTAGATTGGCAGGTGATAACATGAGTCATATGGATAAGATCAAACAATATTATGATGAGAATAATATCGCAGGTTCTCCCGATTATTACATCCTGGGATGGGAAAGTGAAGAAGCGCAAAAGCTCAGATTTGAGCAGCTTATAGGAAATTTGGGTCTGGAGGGCAGAACAATTTTGGATGTAGGATGTGGAACGGGAAACCTCTTGGAATACATAGGCACCAAGTTCACAAACTTTAGATACACTGGTATAGATGTATTGCCGCATATGATTGAAAGAGCGGAGCAGAAAAAGCTTAACGGCAATTTTATATGCATGGATTTGTTTAAAAATAATCCATATAGTAATAAATCCTTTGATATAATATTCTCTTCGGGTATATTTAATTTGAACCTGGGAAATAACGTGGACTTTTTGCTGGATGCGGTTGAGATGTTTCAAAGCTTGGCCGGTGAAGCGGTATCCTTTAATTTACTTTGGGATAAATCTCAGGATAAAGACAATAAATATTTTTACTTTTCTCCTGAAGATGTACTTGATAAGCTAAATTCCAAGTACGAGGGAATATGGGATATAACAATCCAAAAAGGTTATCTGCACAATGACTTTACGGTATATTTAAAAAAGAAATAACAGAAAAACATTCTGATACTTTAATATATGGAATAATATCGAGAATTCAGCATTATATTAAAGAATAAATGAAAAGAATTATATTATCAGAGAAATATGACCTGTTAAGATGAATTAATTGCCTTGAATAACATCCTTGGGGGTGTTATACTAGCAAAGCTGTCGCCGGCGAGGTGATGGACAAGCCTTTATAGTGGTCAACATAAGAAAGTAACTTTGGAAATAATTACTTGAAATCAAGTGTTGACAAAGACAAAAAGGCGTGATATTATATAAAAGCTGATTGCGGCAAGCAAACAGTAAAAAAACCTTGAAAGTCAACAGCAGTAATGCTTTTAAGGATCAAGATATAGCATCTTGA
>JAQSXC010000176.1 GCA_029266335.1 Eubacterium sp.
ATAAAACTTTCTAGCTTTATAGTTCTCTTCCAATACCCATAAGAATATGTTTTTAGCACCTACTGATTTTGACTCAAGCAATAATGTCTTCATCATTTCTTTACCTATACCTTCGCCTTGGAAAAATGTATCCACATAGAATTCGTTTAATATAACACCGTGCGGATAATCAATATCCGTGGACCTTTCCCTATTCATCATACCCTTAACAATACCATCATCATAAACTAAAATATTGTCCAGAGCTTCTATTCTCTTTTGAAAATCTAAAGCAAGATTTAAAACTTGCATATCGTTAAAAGAAACATGATCATTCTTAAAAATAGAGCGATATGAAGTCCTCTTTGCAAAAATTAATATTTCTGCCAATCTGGAAGCATCCTCTTTTGTAGCCTTTCTTATTATATACTTCATAAAATTCTCCAATATAAATTTAACTGAACTTTCTATTTTCTTCAACCATTTATAAACTGTTAGTTTCAACCCTTGAAATCTTACCATTTGAAATCAGGTATATCTCTCCATAAAAGAAATGATGGTTGTCTCTGCATATGTGGTTCGACTGATATATCTACCAGTTTAAGACCTTCATATATCTCTGTTTTATCATGTCCGCAACTCTTGCTGCAAATGGAGCTTTCGGCCATATTGATGGCTCCGGCACTTAGACCTAAAACAGCTCCCTGATAATCACTTAAAACTTCATCCAACTCATTTGCTTTGAGGAACTTAAACTGAAGTGGTGTCATCCCACCCATGAGGAATACTCCTGAAGCGTTTCTTATACTTTCTTTCATTTCATTTTTTCTCATTCTATTATCAATAACTTTATAGTTCTCAAATATAATACCTATTTTAGAAAACCACTCCACATATTTCCCGGCATATTTATCTGTACCTGTGCCATAATCAGGGTCAGATGCAATAAAGACCATAGTCTTGTTGTCTTTTATATCAATAAGCAAATTTTTTGCAACCTCAGCAGTAAATCCTTTATCCATATCAAAATTACTAAATAAATAATAAGTACCCATGATAACCTCCTGATATAAATATGCTCTCCTTTGACATTCTCCGAAACAATTGAGAGTTGAACAATTTTCGAACCATCCTATGTTATTCGTTATGATTATGGCTAATATTTTTGCTTACCAGATGGAGTTTGCAATAATCTTTCTCTATGCCTATTACTCCATTATCTACATATCCACGTTTTAAGAACCACTCAAGGGTCCCATTCGGGAATGTGCCAAGTTCATCACTTATGGTAATCAGGTTATCATACCTTTCGGATAACTTTATTTCCAATTTCTCCAGTGGATATGCCTTGTAATCAAAATCATTTGAGGAATGATAGATACAAGTTAAAAAAGCAGTCTTTTCATCTTTTGGAATATTATATGGAACTTGTAATGAAGGAACATACTCTGCACCACCAACAACTTTTCCATTATCAAGGTGCAGATAGCCATAGAAACTATTATTAATATCCGATAGGAATTTCTGCTTTTTAGAACAACCCGGTAAACTATTGTTCAAGGTACATCGGCCGGAAATCAAACAAATATTGGAGTCATTGAGTTCAACAATTTCGCCAATGAACTTATTCTCACTATGTTTAATTATGTATGGCTTTTCTATTATTTTCTCTCCATTTTTTACTTGCTTAATAATACTCTTATTTAAAGGACTTCTCCATCTGATTGTATCGTTGAAAACTGTCAGAAATGGAAAATATATATTGTTATCTATTGCAAGTTGAGGCTCAATAGAAATATCATATAGGTTTATTTCGAAATCAGCCTGTACTTCTCTTAATAACATAATAGTCTCATAATTTATTGGGCATTGATAATTCCAATAATAAAAGTCTATTTTCATTTTCACATTCCTCCTGAATATTAAAATCCGTGTTGTATGGCTCCCTGCACTAATTTGTATATGTTTTGCTCTCATTATTGGAGTATAAATCATAATTTGATTTATGTTTGTAGCTTTAATAACAAAGGTCATTATAATTATACAATATTTTTTGTATTTTGCTGGATTATTTTTCAGGATCTTGCTATTGCAGCATTTATAAATGGAATTCGGTAATATTGTCAATGCCTTCTGGTAATCTTACGGTTTAAGGATTTATTCCTGGAATAAAATACAGACCAGCTTATAATTGTCGGTAGTATAATCACAGCAATACATATTATTGTTATAAACCATAAGAGGAATAAACCGGCAATACCTTTGAATTTATAAGATAAATAAATAAAAACTCCAATGTGGTTATGTATGCAGAATAAACCTACTACTGCCATCAGCAGCAAAAAGGTAAGTACGATTTGAATTACAGGTATACTCCGTACCATAATATTTTTCGCACTTCTCTGTTGCATACGTGTTTCAAAATTGTAGCCGCAATCGCATTCTTCTGCCTCATCGGGATTTATCAGTCTACACACAGGACATTTTTTCACGCTAACCTCCTTGAGCCGCATAGCAGCTACAAAATATTCATAAAACTTATTTAATCCATATCCGTTTCTCTATTACGAGTGCCGTATTTTATTCAGCTCATATTCCGCCAATTCTTTTAAACAAGCTATTCTATTATGGTAATACTGTAGCCGTCCACATCAGAATCCCTCACCTTTGCAGCTTTTATAAATTCATCGTAGTCAATATATCTTGGATTGCCGGACCAGCCATCATATACTTTTATTAAATTTACAGGTCCCATTACAGTAGAATACTCCTGATAGCCGATACCGGTAACAGTGTGATCTGCATATGTGGGATTGCTGGTTACATGTATATTAACACATTCAGTATTTACATATTGAGCTGAACAGTTTAATAAGAACGGCATGTTTTTGGACACGCTTTTCTTCATAGTGTTAAAATTTGCATCAAAAAGATATTTATTTTTGACATGATATAATAGAAAACCATACCTGTTTAAAGCATCCTTGACAAGATTATCATTATCAGTAGGAAAAGGAACTCCAGCCACATTACTATAGTTGTATTTCTTGCTGGCTATGCTTTCAATATTATTATAAACCTGCTTTTCATAAGGTGTCAGAGATATGGTAAAGCTTCGCCTGCTGTTTAAAGTTTGAATTATTCTTGTTGTTCCGGTTAAAACACAATTATTAACGTCATAAGCAAAATCATTCATTGTAAAGTTCGGTACATTAGTGACTGTTTTATCACCGGTCAAACTGCCCATACCTTGTTGAAATGCTTTTACATTTTCAGCTGATAAATGTGTCTGCTTTTTTAGCTTATCAGCAGTTTTAGCATAGACATACAATTCAGGTATGACAATCTGCCCAAATCCCTTTGCATTCTTCTCCTGACCATTTAGCTGTATTTTGATTTCCTCAACCTTTAATGTGCCGTCTTGACGGGTTACAGTTTCTGCCAGTATGGCTTTCCCACCTTTGTCTGTCAGATTTCTGTCAGCACCATCTATCTTATACCTGTTTGTATTTTTATCTTCCCATCTTACCAGTTCAGCTGCTTTACGCTGCCTGTCCCTATGTGCTGAAGCAGCCGCTTTCTCTCTATCATTTTTTGAATTTGCTGCAAGATTATTATAATAATTCCATTGCTGTTCATAAAATATCAATAACCCTTGAGCTACTGTTGAATATTGATCATTGGCTCCATCGGTCTTCCTTTCTTCTGTACCGTTTCCCGCTATGCTATATGTCAATGGTGCCACAAATTCTGAAATTGCTGCAAAGCCTATTGAAATAAAATCTCCCGGGATGCTTGCTACTATGAATGCTGCTATAAGAATTTTTGAAATCAGAACTCCGAATTGCTTCATCAAAAGTCTCTCCCTTGTTGCATTTTGGGGAATACCCTTCAGATTTATATGTAAAATTTCAGGAAGTATATAATGTGTAATTTTTAGAGTATATAATGTTTAAAATTTTTGATTATATAATATTATATTTATCAGGTTTGAAGTTTGCTATATACTTGTATATCAAAACTTTGAACTTTTACATAAAGCTTTATTTCACCTCAAAATAAAAAGTCATGGGGCGGAAACAATTTTTGCTTCCGCCCCATGACGTCAATTTAATATCACGGTTCAGGCATCTTATATGCCTGAAAAAATGAATTGCTCAACGCCCCCAAACTTTCCACTCCAGAATACCCGTTGAGGCAGTAGATTTCGCACTAATAATCAGTCTTATTTTGTTTGTGGTAACGGCAGTAAATGTAGTTGTATTATATTTATCCGCTTCAACTCCAAGACCTACAGGGTCTGAAACATTTACCCATGAGCCTCCGTCCCAGTACTGGATGGAGTAAGTTGTCGGAACATCTATCGCTCCGCCTGTAGTAATGTCGCTAAACCAGTATACGTCACACTTGGAAATAGTGTAATTCTGACTGAAGTCATACTCTACCCATTGAATGGTTCCTGGATTGTCCCGGTTACCGTATACCAGGTAGCTCCTATCTTCTGAATTAGCCGGATTATATCCGTCATTCAGTGCATTTACACTTTCACTGGATGAGCAGAAGGATGTACTCGGTGTACCCTGGAGTACAATGTCAGTGCTGCCCCCGACAAGTGCTGAAAGCTCTGAAGCACTCAAAGCACGGCTGTATATCTTGAATTCATCAATGGCACCATTAAGATATGGATCAGAGTATTGTGATTTTCCAAGATAGTTCTGGGTCAGAGTTCCAAGACTAGAAGGATTCAGCGTCATGCTTGTATTCCTGTTAACCTCAACACCATCTACGTATAGGATACCGGTTGTTCCCGACAGAGTGACCGCCACATGCTTCCAGGTACCATTTGCCAGTGCAGGGGCATTTAGCTGCTGCTCTGAACCGGTTCCGCTGTTGGTGATGGCAAATCTCAAGCCTGCTCCTCCTGCCCTCGGCGTAAGGAACATGTTTATATCGGTTCCGGTGCCAAAGTCAAAGATTCTGGCCCAATCGCTCAATGAATTAACGTTTACCCATGCAGCAATTGTAAAGTTGGTTACATTGTTAAGTATTCCTGAAGGCATGCTTACGTATCCGCTGGTACCATCCAGACTTACGGCATTTGCACTCTTACCTGCCACATAGGAAGTAGTACCGTTTACAGCTGCATTCTTTCCGTTTCCTGAGGAATCAGTGGTATTGGAATCAAATTTATAGTAGCCGATAACCTCCGGCTGCTGCGTTGGAGTTCCTGACTGTATTTTTATATCATAAGTTGCTGCTGTTCCTTTGGTAGTATGTTCTGCCGATGTATACTGATTCTGAAGGTTTAACTGTATGTAGTCCTTGTTTGTTGATACAGTTGCCGAAGTATACTTATCGCGGTCAAGTTCCAGATACAGCTTCTGTGTAATCAGGTTCAACCTCTTGTAAAGACCATCCTTTGGTGTAATGACATAGTTGGCTCCGCTCTGCGTAACATCGCAGCCATAACCGTAAAGTCCGAAAATCGGGTCTACAGCAACATCCGAGCTCAGAATCTTAAGTGTTCCGAACAGACCCAGGTCGGCTTCTCCCGTCATCTGCCTCCAACCGTTGACAAGAGTTCCTCCTTCGGCTGTTCCCTGATAAAGGTTTCCTTTTTCTGCCTGGTAGGTCCATGCAGCTGCACCGATATTTGCAGAATTGGAATCTATCTGCCCGGAGTTAATGCTGCTGATTAAGGCAATTTTTGCAGCATAGCTCATGCGTTGATCCACTTCACGATTTGTTCCGTTGTATCTTAGAAAATCATCCATGCAATAGCCTGCCAAAGCCATCGTATACTGGAAGTTCCACCAGTTTTCACCGCAAATGGTGACAGGGTTTGCATAGTAATACCAGGTTGGCTGGAGACCGCGGCAAGCTCTGGTTTTTGCGTTGATCATGCTCATCATACTACTGTTGTTGTTCATCTTTGCAAGTGTGTATACTGCTTCTTCCCCAGTATTGTCATAGGTGTATTCCGAGCCGTAAGGATATTTGGTATTCTTGAAATTGTTATATTTTCTGGACATCTTTGAGGTCAGGTCATTTGCCTCTGTAGTATAGCCCTCATCCTTCAAAGCCTGGATTATATCAGGTGTTGTCAGTTCACCCATCAGACCGGTATTCCAGTTATAGGCCACCGAACCGTCATATAGGGTTTTCATGATCCTGTAGGCTCTGTACAGATAAGTCTTGGCGGGATTCTTGTATGTGATTGCATTTGGATAAAGCTTGGCAATCTTGTACATGCTGAAATAGGTGTTGTAAACATGCGGATACGCATAGCCTCTCCCCATCGGAGTGTTGTTGCCGCATAAGGTATCCTTGCATTCACCGCTGGTATCACCGGGTGAATACATCAAGAAATCGTGAATATAGTAGTCGCTCTGATGACGCTTCATTAATGAATTCCATATGGCAGTCTCCAGATAATTATCAACAGCCTGGATCTCTGAAGCCACTGGAATAAAAACATTTTTCTCGGCAATGAATTCACCGTGTGTCAGACCCCAGTCATCACCCCAGCCCCAATATCCGCTGAAGGAATTCCTTTTTGCCCTGGTATTCATCATCCAGTCGTCAAATACTTTGTCGTAGAAACTTCCCGGTGCGTTCCATTGCTCGGAATTCACCATATGTGATGTGCGTTTTTCCAGTGCTGTTCCAACCGGTTCGGTTGCATAGAACTGAAGTGTTGTGGTTTCACCATTCCCATAGTTGATGGTAATATTATTGGGACCAAGTTGTGTCAAGGTCAATGAATATATTTTATGGTCTGTTGCAACAGTATTCAGGTAGGTCATTGTAGCCCCTGCCGGCAGGGTGATGGAATTGATGGTTTTAGAAGTATGGAGGTCAACTTTTGCCGTCATATTGGTAGCAAAAATCATACCCGGCACTACATTTACATCAATCAAACCTTCTGAATAAAGCTTGTCCTTCATGGCTGCTTCATTTGCCACCTTGAAAAACTTAAAATTATAGGTCTTGCTTGCACCTG
The DNA here is from genome assembly GCA_029266335.1 of Eubacterium sp. Lineage (GTDB taxonomy): Bacteria > Bacillota > Clostridia > Acetivibrionales > DSM-1351 > Ruminiclostridium. The sequence goes on from JAQSXC010000176.1 coordinate 6,983, forward strand.
GAGCAAGGGTAAGGCTTGTATTGGGAAGGTATCCCCTGTTGGTGCTCTTTATTACATTGGAATGAATGTAGAATACATTTAAACCGTTTGGCCAGTTGCCCTGGTCCTGGCACCAGTTTTTTTCGGTAGAAGAAGTATGTTCCTGGGTTCTCCAGTGATCCTGATATTCAAAACCTGAACCTGTTGATGCATCCGGAACCATAAGCAGGAAGGAACCTATTCCGCTGGGCCTTGTTACATAAATATAGGATGAGTTTTTTCCGGTAAAGGAATGGAATACCGTACGGGTTTCATATATTTCCTCATTACCCGGCCATCTTTCATTGAAGGGAAGCGGAAGACCGAAGTCGCCGATTTCCAGTGTCTGTGAACTGGTGTTGGAAACATTTATGGACCACTGTAAGTAGTCATTTACCAGAGAATATGTTTCAACAACCTTGAAATTCTTTATTCCGCCTGAGTTTGCGGAATTCTGGTATGTGACTGTTACGGTATTGCCGCTCTGGCTCTGTGTTCTTACATCCCCCGAAAGGTTTGTATAGGCTTTGGTCCACGAACCCGTTCCAAGCCTGTACTGGAACATAAGTTCACCCAGCCACTGATGCCCCGTTGTGTTCTGATCCGGGGAGTTGGAAGCATTCATTACATAATTTGTCGGGTAATTATCTCCGGCAAGCTGTAAAGAAGATATTTCTCCGTATGAACCTGTCTGTACATTGAAATAACTGTTTGAAAGTGTGTATGCAGATGCAGGTATTGTTGCTGCGACCATGATTACACCAATAGTCATAAGCATTATTGCAAGCATTACAAATGGATGATTTACAGCTTTCAAGTCAATTTTCTTTAATCTCTCCATATTTTCCTCTCCTTTTATTTTTTGATTTGTACTAAGCACATAAAAATGTGCTGCCACTTACCGAAATAACTTATTTCACCACCTCCTCACTCAAAGTAATACCCGGGTATTTATAAATAAAGATTTTTCATGCTTGGATAGATAAAAGCAAATAAAAATTACAGAAAAATTAAGATGATTTTACTGGATTAATTGAAAGTTATAGTTACATCAAAGAGTAGTAAAAGATAGTAAAAGTGCTACAGGATGTGATAACGGTAGAACTCTATATTTTCTTATGTATTAATTTTAGCACAGAATAAAAGGATAATAATTCCAATTTTTTAATATTCTATTCTAAATTTTTAATCTAGGCCGGAAATAAAATGAAAAACAGACCAAAGAAATATACATAAGTAATTTTTCCATGGCCTGTTTAAGTTAATTTTTAATATTAGTTTCCATAAACCTCAAATTGATAAAGTCCTGAGGACAAAAAAATAACAAAATCAGACTGTGACTTTATACAGACTCCCTAACAAGCTGGTTTATTTCATTTATAAAAGCACGAACATCCTCAAAACCGGAAATACTCATTTTGAATTTCAGCTTGCCATGACAAGCATTTCTTTGCTTATCCTGCAGCCTGTATCCGGTCTTTACCATACAATTATTATAACATCCTACACAGTCATCCAGATTGTTGAACATGCGCTCTGCAAAATCAGGTGTTTTCCGTGCCAGCCTGTTCAGGGTTTCTTCCATCATATCGGCTTTCCTGTGCCAGGTCTCCGGCTTGCCATTTGTTATAATATACCACTGAAGAGAATGATCAAAAATATCATTGCTTAAATAAATAGCATAGGAAACCCCATAGTCGGAAGCTACATATGTTATTTTACTGCCGTGCTTTTCAATCAGTCTTTTGAATTTCAATGGTCTTATTGCTTTCAAGTATTCGTCAATTTTAACTATTTCACTTTGAATCTTCTCAGGCAGAAGAGAGATACACTTGTCAAAGGTCGGCTTTTCACCGGGTGAAAAGGTATTATTTTCTGTAATGGCAGAAGGCAATTCCAGCCCGGTATGTAAAATATGGCAAGTATTATCATACTCGGTTATGGAAACCGATTTAATACATAGATTTACCAGTTTGTTGCTGGCTATTTTCAGTTCAAGACCTTCCTTATTCATTTCTCTGAATTCAGGAGCTTTCATATATCTTTCTTTTTTGGAATAATATCTTTCCTCACCGTTTATCAATATTTGCATTTCTTTCAGATCATACAGTACAGAAATATCGGTGAACTCATTCATAGCCATATAATTATGAAATTGTATTGTCTTTCTGACCGGAGCTGCGATATCATCCAAACGTCTGTTGTCAGAACACAAGGTACCGAAATTTATATGTCCTCTTCCCAAAAGCAGGTATAAACCAGGTGCATCAACTTTTGCCGTTATATCAATCCGCAATGGTAATTTGTATTTATCAGGCAGATATATATACGAGTTTATGGATAAATGCTCTGCATCAAAGCGTTGAGTCGGCAATGCACGTTTAGTTGTCAAATAAAGCAGGTTTTCCTTGTACTCATATTCAACTTGTCCTTTTGCTGAAAAACAAGACAGGTCAATATTATGTTTTATCACTTAAATTCCCCCTAAATAAATTACTCGCTGAAATAAAAGCAGCTTTGTTTACAGTAATGCAAAATTCTCGGCAGTGAGCCTTTTACATTATTTTGTCTGAACAGGCATTGAAAAACAGCTGCAATTTCCATTGCCAGCCTCTTTGTCATATAAAACCTCAAAATACATATTTTGTAACCATTATAACCAATATTTTTTTATTAAGACAGTTAAATTTTCATTACAAAAAAGAACAAAAGAAGAAGCACAAACAGCCAACCCGTTTACTTGGGTGGCTTAATTGTGCTTTTATTGTATTAATGGAAAGTTTGTAATATAAGCAGAGTGTGAGTAAAAATACCACAATTCAGCATGCAGGTCCTCTTCAGTTACTATTTTCAATATAATAACTCATATTCTCCAGAGCCCATTCTCTGTTATACACATGGGTAGCCGTTGAAGCAGGGTCATGAATGGATGCACAGTATGCCGTCCTTTTTCCTTCTTCAAGCTCTTTAAAGAACTCCAGGTACTTCCATTTGAATCTGCTGACAAAGGGGGCATTTTTATAGGAAGTCGAGTGAATATTAAAACAGGTAGTATTAACTTTGTCCAGTTTACATTGCCCTTGTGCTATGCACTCGGCACAGGTGATGCTCTGGGCCATATCTATAACTATCTGTGGTATCATATTCTGATCACTCATGAATCCAACCTTGAAGTCAGTATAGTTTACTATCCTGGGAGAAATCTCAGCATCCCCATAGCAGGTCTCCTCGCTCCAATAACCTATTTCTTTTATTAATTCAGGTCTCATGCCCATACAGCAGCCGTGTACGAAATCCAACAGCACATCTATATACCCATTCTTAAGCTCAAGATAAGTAGCACCTTTTCGAGTCTTAGGAACAACCTGGGGATATATGGGGAAATAAGGGGCCGTCCTCTGAACTCCTAACAATCCCACCTCAGGAAATGCATTAAATACATCCATAAAACGGGTAATCCAATCACTTGTCTTTATGACCACATCACTGTCAACAGAAAAAAAGTATTGATCTTGTCTCCTCTTTGAAAGATTCAAGTTCAACGCGAATACAGGTCCTGAATTTACCTCAAGACGGGTTTTTGACTTAATACGGCTGTCATTTAAAGATTGGATATATTCCCATGTATCATCCTTGGAATTACTGTCGATGATATGCATTTCAAAGTCTTCAGGCGTATCAAGTATAGATTTCAAGCTTCTTGCCGTTAAACCCATACGATTGAACGTAATATAGCTTAAAAAAGGAGGAACCATATTATCATTCCTTTCAATATAATTTCAAATAAATTTACATAATCTATCTTATGTTGGTTTATTTCAAACTGTTACAAATGAATAAACCGCTCTATTTAAAGAGCAGCATGCCCCTTAATTCTTATATAGTTTATCAAAAAAAAGTCTTCTTCCTGATTTCCCGGCCAGCTGCACTTCCCCCCCGTGACAGGTGGACATTGATCAAGGAACATATTCTTCCGGCTGTAATGGATTAATTTTCTGCCACAAGTACGGTATTATGCCTTTCTGCCCCATTCAAAGCACAGAACTGTTTCTTTACGTTTTACATTCTGTCTGGAACCTCTATCCCGAGCAAATCCAGACAGGATGTCAAAATATCCCTGGTGAGAATAATAAGCTTAATCCATGAGGCTTGTTTAAGCGGGTTTTCCTCTGCAATTATTTTATTCTCATAATAAAATCTGTTCAATTCGTTTGATAAGTCATATATAAATTGACATATCTTATGAGGTGCATTGTCTATAAAGCTGTTTACAATGACTTCGTTAAATTGTGTTATTTTAAGCATTAAATTGCGTTCACTTTCACCGCAGGGTAATTGTATCACTGCCTTATTTGCACTAAACCCGGGATAAGCTGCAGTAAACTTTTTCAGAATAGACTTGATTCTGACCACAGTGTAAATGATATAAGGCCCGGTATTGCCCTCAGCCGAAGTAAATCTATCCACATCGAATATATAATCTTTTGATATCTGATTTGATAAATCACTGTATTTTAGCGCTGCAACTCCCACTTTCTTTGAAATCTCCACTGCCTCTTTCCCGGTAATATCCTTATTTTCTATAACTCTCTGATATACTTTATCACCGGCTTCCTTGATCAGGTATTCCAGGCGCATTACACCGCCGTCACGGGTCTTGAAAGGCTTGCCGTCCTTACCGTTCATAGTACCAAAGCCCAGAAAGGTCAGTTTTGTTCCGGGCAGTACAAGCCCGGTCTTCCTTGCACACCTGAAAACCTGCTGAAAATGAAGTTCCTGCCTTTTATCAACAATATAAATTATTTCGTCAGGATTATAGAGCTCCATTCGCTCGATTATTGTTGCCAAATCAGTTGTACTGTAAAGAGTTGCTCCGTCGGACTTCACCAATATGCAGGGCGGAATTTCTCTGATATCATCGGCCTCTTTAACATCCACAACAAGTGCTCCATCACTCAGACAGGCAAAACCTTTATCTTTCATATCCCCAATCATTTTTGGAATATAGGGTTGTGCATCGCTTTCCTTTTTCCATAAGTCAAAAAATACATTTAAACTGGCATAATTCTTCTTAAGATCATCAATGGAGACATTCAAAATGTGTTGCCAGAGTGCAACATAACCCCGATGCCCGTTTTGAAACGAAAAGGTTATCTGTTTAGCCTCCTCCAGAAAGCTTGAGCTGCTTTTTGAATTGCTGCTTGCTGCAGGATATATTTCTTCCAGCTCAGTTATATTAAATGGCGCCTCACCTGGGTATTCACCTGAAAAACCGGAGTCAAAATAGATCAAATCAGGTTTACGCCTTTTTAATTCCGTAATGATTAAACCTATCTGCAGCCCCCAATCTCCCAAATGGACATCGCCTAACATCTTATACCCCAAAAATCTTCCGGTGCGCTTAATGGCCTCACCTATAATTGCAGTTCTCAAATGGCCTACATGAAGCGGTTTTGCCACATTTGCCCCACCGTAATCCACAATAATGGTTTTACCGGTCCCAATCTCTTCACAGCCGAACTTTTCAGAATTACTCATGGTGTTGATATAATTGACAATGAAGTTATCCTCCAGTGTTATATTAATGAACCCCGGCATAACACAGGTAACTTCCTTTAAATCAGAGTGCTCTTTTAATAGATTGGTTATCTCGGCAGCAATTGTAAAAGGTGCCTTCTTATATAGTTTGGCAGCTGCCAGTGCACCATTGCATTGAAATTGACACAGATCCGGTCTATCCGACAAGGTAACCTTTCCATATTCCGGAGAATAGCCCCATTTTGCAAAAGCGCTGCCTACAATCTCTGAAATCAGTTCATGCAATTTTTTCATTTCATTTACCTCCCGTAAACTCCTTTAATAAAATCCCCTTATTCTATAACAAGAACAAATGTTGCAAAACCACTTTTGTTTGTGCGGTGTGACCACTTATGGCCACACTGTGCCTAATAAAAAAACCGCCTCTTATATAAATATAAGAGACGGATTAATCCCGTGGTACCACTCTAGTTGGCTGCTGCTGCAACCCACTCTGAAACTTTAACGCAGTTAACGTCCTACCCTAGCCACATAGGCTCAGGTCGCTTCTCCGAGGCCCTTTTTACCTCATAATATCTTATAGGACTTTCACTCTGCTCCTACTCGCTGTCAGAAATCTTACAAGGTTACTTCACTCATCATTGAATTTAGTTATTTTTGACATTATATATATAATATTATCAGGTGTCAAGATTAGAGGTATGATTTGAGGTATTTATTTTACTATTATTTTGCTATCCGTTTAATATACATCAATAACAGGATTTATACCCCAACACTTTTTCTATATCCATTATCCAGTCTTCAATGACCAGGGTGTTTTCCTCCAACTTTTTCGGATTCTTTTCATAACCCTGTAATAATTTCAGTTGGTGTTTCCAGTATTCTTTCAGTTTTTCAAAAAAAGCCTTCTCTTCAAATATGATATTATGGTTCCCGCTTTGGATTTCGTTGTTTAAAAGTTTTAGCTTTTCACAGGCCTGTTCTGCCGATAACGCCATAACTTTTTTAAAGTCTCTCAAAACCCATTGCTTTTCAAATATATTCATTGCTTTCCAACCCTTGTATTGTTCCATATACGTCTGTAATATTTTTTCAAAATACATTATAAGCTCTTGGTATGCACTTTCGGTCAATTGGGCGGTATCCGGCTGCCGTTCATCATTTTCCATCAGGTTAAAGTCCATTAGTACTTGAATTGAGCCGATTTCCTGTCCATTGTATAATGCGGCCTTTCGGGTTGAAAGTGCAAAGCCGGCGCCCGCACTTTCGGCATCCAGAATATGCTGATCATTCATTTTATAAAATTCTTCGGTTGTCATGCCCATTTTGGCTGCAACAATTTCAATTGCTCCCATGGCGGTTTCTGTTTTTACCAATCCCGGTCCAATAGTATACGTATACACATTAGTTCCTTCAAGTTCCATTGCCAGTGTATTAGACAACTCCACCTGCGCTGTCTTAAACACTTCATAAGTTCCCATATAGGGTGATGCCCCCGAAGAAGATACAAATACAATAATTCCATTATTTTGTTCTTTCATTTTAGGGAGAAAGTTCTGTGTCAAAATCAATGGAGCCCTAAAATTAACAGCGTAGCTCTTATCCCAAAATTCAGAGCTGACCTCATCAACAGAGCCCATTTTCGTATATGTTGCATTATTAAAAACAATATAAGGGCAGTCATATTTGCTTAGAATGTAGTCCGACATTTTATCTATTTGTAATTTGTCAGCCAGATCAATCTCGTAGAACTCTGTTATATTTCCGCAAAATAAATCGTTGATAAATTGCTCTGCCTGCTTACCTTTGTTTTTATCCACCTCGGCAATAACTATTCTTGCCCCCATATATGCAAATGCTTTTGCAGCTTCAAATCCTATACCGCCACCGGCTCCTGTTATAAGTACAGTCTTCCCCTTTAGGCTGCCTTCCAAAGCAGGTTCTTTCTCAATCAACATATCTTCTACCTCAATATTTATCCTTCTTCACATTTAATATGATATATACATTTTATTTTACTATTTTCCACCAAAAACTGGTATATCAACGTCTTTATCAAGCTC
>JAQSXC010000015.1 GCA_029266335.1 Eubacterium sp.
GTTTCAGAGTAATGAAGAAAAGATATTATTCAAAGACATATTTATTAGATGAAAGCTATAAAAAATACTTGCTGGAAATTTTAGATTCAGAAGACAGGCAGAATATATATTTAAAGAATTTTTTGTCGGTGATTTAAATTATAGCAGTAACTGCAATTTTCTAAAGGGTGAGCTACTTTGTGATTTCATATTTCTAATTCTATGGTTGCTTTCCTTTTAATTTTCATTTACTTTATCGACGATTATCGATATACCAAATTTGAAATGAACAGTCCAATTCCATTCAAAACTTCTTTTATATAAGACGGTATTTCAATAACAATATTGTTCATGATTTATTTCGAATCCTTCAAATCCCCTCCGGAAGCCAGAAGGGTATGCTAATGACGTCGCGCACCACACACCTTCATTTACAGTGCCGGACTCATACTCAAGTCTAACTCCCCGCCGGGAGGCCAGAGGGGCATACGGGGAGACTGGTCTCACCCGTAAGGCGCTTCGCGTTTTTGTAAAACAAAAACGCTTGTGTTTTCCGAAGAAAACACAAGCGCCAGTGGCGTGCCCATGGGGATTCGAACCCAAGACCTACGGCTTAGAAGGCCGTTGCTCTATCCAGCTGAGCTATGGGCACATATTAAATTTTTGATGGAGCCATTGAACTACACCCGCATATACCCTGGTACATCAGCTTTGCAAGTGTTTTCGCCAGCCGACTTTTAATATTATACAGGGTAGTTTTTTATTTGTCAACACATAATACTATATTTTTTATGTAATTTTATAATATTTTTTGATAACAGTTTTAAAAATAATATTAACCATGATCTTACAGCGGTTTCAGGTCAAACATAGTATATATCCGCGTTTGCTTTACCGTCGGAAATATCCATGATAACATAGGATTCAGGTTTACTGCTTCTGGACTCACTCATACTGCCCGGGTTTATTACCAGTTTATTGTCAACATAATCAATGACAGCTATGTGTGTATGGCCGAATAAAACAACCGATGCATTTTCAGCCTGTGCCTTTGCCAATATACGGTTATAATCCCATTTAACACTGTATTTATGCCCATGTGTCATAAATATGGTGATTCCCTCAAGTTCAATTGTTTTTTCGGCACTTATACTGCCTATTCCTATATCGCAGTTGCCATATACATACTCAAATCTAATATTCGGATACAACTGGCTTAATTGAGCGGCATCTCTGCAGTAATCTCCAAGATGCAGCACCACTTCAACTTCAGGATGTCTGTCCAAAGCCTCCTTTGCGTTGAATATATAACCATGAGTATCACTCATTACAAGCACTTTCATTCTGTCCTTCCCCCATAGAGTCAAAATAACAATAAATAAACTACAAATAATCTACGATTTTTTCTGCCATCTTTTCTAATGCTTTAGCACGATGACTTATTTTATTTTTAATATCCATACTTATTTCTGCCATGGTTTTATCATATTCAAGGACATAAAAAAGCGGATCATAACCAAAACCATTATCACCTTTGCAGGAAAAAGCCACATACCCCTCACAGGTATCCTTTACAACAAATGATCTACCGTCTGGAAACGCTACTGCAATTGCACATACATATCTGGCAGTCCTTTTTTCAAAGGGAACATCATTCAACATTTGCAACAGCTTGACGTTTCTATCATCATCCGTAGCATCGGGACCGCCGAATCTAGCCGAATAAATTCCCGGTGCTCCATCCAGATGATCGACCTCAATCCCGGAATCATCTGCAATTACAACTGTATTGCAGATATTGCATATTTCAACAGCCTTCTTAAGAGAATTCTCCTCAAAGGTTTTTCCATCCTCAACTACATCGACTGTTATGCCTATGTCACCCATAGATATAACTTCAAAGGGCATTTCTTCAAGAACTTTATTTATTTCTATAATCTTACCCTTGTTTTTTGTTGCTACGACCAGTTTCTCCATATTTCTCCCCACTATTTCAGTACATCTCCACTTGCAAGATATTTAAGGCTGCTGCAGTGCCTCTTTCTGTATTTCAATCAATTGCTCGATTCCCTTCTGCGCAAGGATAAGAAGTACATCAAGCTGGCTCTTGCTAAAGCTTGCTTTTTCCCCCGTTGCCTGCAATTCGATAAATTCACCCTTGTCAGACATAATCACATTCATATCCACTTCTGCTGCACTATCCTCTGTATAGCACAAATCCAGCAGTTCCTGGCCGTCTACTACTCCAATACTGGTAGCAGCAACAAATCCGGTAACCGGCATTTTAGATATGAGACCATTATCAAGAAGTTTTCGACACGCATCCACCAATGCAACATATCCTCCGGTTATGGAAGCTGTTCTGGTGCCACCGTCGGCCTGAATTACATCACAATCTATTGTTATGGTTCTTTCGCCAAGAAGCTTTAAATTAACTATGGTTCGTAAAGATCTTCCAATAAGTCTCTGTATTTCCTGTGAACGTCCATTTAGCTTCAATTTGGATATATCTCTGGAATTTCTTACTCCGGTTGCTCTTGGAAGCATGGAGTACTCAGCAGTGACCCAACCCTCTCCTGAATCCTTCTTAAAAGGAGGAGTCCTCTCTTCAACAGATGCTGTACATATTACCTTTGTATCTCCTACTTCAATAAGAGCAGAGCCTTCTGCGTGTTTTATATAATTTCTGGTTATTTTTACAGGTCTAAGCTGTGAATGAATTCTTCCGTCCTGCCTTAACATAAATCCTCCATGTATGAATGATGTAAAAATAATATCTTAAAATTCTCCAAAAATCATCAGCTTATTTAGATAAATAAAATGATAAAAACTTATCTGTTTTGTATATTGTAACTAAAAATTTATTTATCCACAACATTGTTAAAGGTAGCAGGAAGTGTTTTTGATATGGCTACTTCAGATCCTTCTGGCAATGTAGTTTCCTTTCCGTCCACCAGTATCTTGGTTTTAGCAATTCCTTTAAGCTGATTCATCGTATAGTATATCTGATTAAGCAAACTGTTTTCCTTTTCGTTTCCACCATTATAATTGGTTAATTGAGCCGAGAAGTCCAGTACAGCCAAATCATTCTCCATATTGCATGAAAGTAATTTTGTTCCTTCAGGTATAGATGTAAAAACCTTGCTGTCACCTGGCTTTTTGCTTAATTCTGCAAACAGAACACCTGGCAGCTGGCTGTCCTCTACCTTTTGAACAAGGGTTGAAACAGGAACCATGTAGTTATACTTATCATTCCCTGCAGTCATATAATACAGATCACATTTGACAAAGCCGTCTTTAAGCTGGGTTTCATTGGTATTTATAAATGTATTGTTCCGGCTTTTGGCACCTGAAATATCTGTTCCGTTACTAAGTGTATTTATGTCCCTGCCTTCTACTCTTATATTTACATCCGATATTGTTTTAAAACCGGTTAATGTATAAACAACAGCTGTAACAGCCACTTCCTCATCCTGTTTGTTTGCCAGTTCCATAAACTCCTTGGAAAAGTCTATCACCGCACTCCCATTTTTAATGGTCATACCTTTTATCTTAGTTCCCTGCGGCAGTACCGGATACAGTCCATAATAATCCAGTTGTTCCCTTGTGACAGCCTCGTCTACCAGCCCGCTTACAGCAGCCTTGGCCATACCTTCCTGTTTGATAACATTTCTTGTAACGGGAATTAATAAACCATCCTTATCCCTGTAGTACAATGTCATCAAAATGCTGTTCTTATCACTGGTATTGGCAGTAACACCCTTCCCTGTACCATTGTCAATTAAAACATTACTTAACAGGTCTTCAGTATTATCGCTTACAGCGGAACTTGAAACTGTTGAGGCTTCTGCCGTTCCACTGTTTGCACTGCTTCCGGTTATTGAGGCGGCAGCCGCATTTGACTGAATATCCTGACCATTGGTTGTATCCATAGCAACCGGTATAATGGGCTCATCGTCATTGGAATTCTTCTGACCTATAAATGAACAGCCGGTCATGAGAAGCATAACAACTAAAACTATACTCAAAATTCTTTTCATAAAAAATAGTCCTCCTTATTTTAGAAAAAATTTCCATAAAATAATTATAGACTATATAAGCAGTTTTTATTATTTCCCGAAAACTTTAAGCGTCTGGCGTTTCAGCCGGTTTATCAGCGATTTATATCCAGAGCATCAATGCTACTCTGTAGCTTGTTCGTCAGCAATGTCTTCAACTGTTGCTGCATTGGGATCGGGCTCAATATTGCTTTCATTTTCCAATTTATCTTCGGTCTTTTTTTCAGCCTCCATTATATCCAGAGCTTTGAGTATAGCTTCGTCTAAGGCCTCTGCTGCCTTTTGCTGATATTCCGGGTTAATTAGATTTTTCACCTCGGCAGCATTAGTCAAAAAACCTATTTCAGCCAGTATAGCCGGCATTTTTGTATACTTCAGCACAACCAGTCCTGGTCTTTGTACTGTCTTTCTATTCACAGACTTTAGCTTGCTTATCAATGAATCCTGTACCAGTTTTGCAAATTTTTCTCCGGTAAAAGCCGGATCTCCTTTGGTTTCCGGGTAGTACAGGGTTTCTGTTCCGCTGGTCTTTGCACTGTCTATGGCATTACTGTGAATGCTGACAAATAAGGTTGCATTCAGGGCATTTGCTATGTACGGCCGGTCATATAACCCTACAAAAGTGTCATCCTGCCTGAGCATAAAGGTTTTAATGTTTTTTTCCTTTAAAAGAGCTTCCAGCTTCAAAGCAATAGCCAGATTGATATCCTTCTCCAATATCTTCCCGTTATTAGCTCCCGGATCCTCACCACCGTGTCCCGCATCGATAACTACAAGAGTTTCACCCTCTTTTGCAGGAGTCAGCAAATCTATTTCACTTTGCACGCGCTTGTCATTATAGGAGGTGAAATATACAAACTCCTGTTTGGCATTAATTATTATCTTAGTATCCTGAGTTTCCTTATCTCTGAAAATTTCAACAGTACTGACCCGTGAGTCATTAATATTGTAAACCTCGTCCTTTAAACTAAGAGAGGAGGCAGCATCTATTGTAATAGTGTATTTAAAGCTCTCAGCGTCATATTCATGCTTGTACCTCTCTGCGATAAAGCTTCTGTTATTTTCTTCTTTAATATCTGCAAGCTTTATATTCTTCAGCGAAAAATACACCCTGTCAAAACTGTTATCATAAGAAAGATTTGTATTTATAGGTTTTTCTATTATTATTTTGCAGCCATCCTGTATATCGGCCACAGTAAAATTAGCCATTTCATTAAGGTTTATTATTACTTTGGTTGAATTCTCAGACAGTGCCTCGACATTTATGCCGTTAATCTGATTTGAAGATGTCTCTATTGCTTTCTGATCTGATTTTATATTATTAAATTCTACAGCTATCCGGTTTGGATTTGTAAGGCGGTAATATTTATAGCCTTTATGATTGTCCATTTTCAAAGTGACTAAGGTTTTTTCCCCGGAATCCGTACTGCTTATTTCCTTCACAGAACCGAGATAATTAGTTGAAAGCTTTATTACATTGGCTTTAGTATCAGTTGTAAATACCAGCCCTTTAATGTTTTTCAGGAAGTCAACGGGAACAATAAGCCTGTCATTTATCTTCTTCGCAGGTGAAGTCATTTTTATGCTCGTGCCATTGATTTTTGCATTTGAACTGTTATTCTGAAATTGATACTTATCACCTTTATATGTAATATCCATTATTTGAGTTTTGCTGTTCCATATTACAGTTCCCCCTAATCCCTCGAACACTGGCCTTAGTGGAAACATCGTTACTTTATTGAACACTATTCCCGGAAAATCTGTTTTTACTTCTTTGTCATTAATAGTTATTTTGTACGAAACGCCTGAATAATTAACTGACTTGTTATCATATTTTAGTGTTAATGGCTGTGCAGCAAAAACCACACTTTGCGATAGGAGTATTATACAGAATAAAATAATACCCGTAATAAATTTCTTCAAACTTGCTCTTTTTATCATTTGTCACCCCGTCAAACTTTTCTGTCAAATTTTATTAAAAACTGTTGCTATAAATCAATTATACTATTAGTTGCCGGAGTGATATACATATTTCTGGAGTTTTAAAAAAATTGTAATTGAATTGTAAAAAAACTGTCAGTCTTAGCCATTTATCGACAGTATGCAGCCGCAATACTTTTGTCTGTACAGCCCCATTTCTTTTGCCATTTGCTGTCCATGTCTGAAACCCGGTCTGAAATCACGGTATGCAAAAACAATCCCGTATTTTTCAGCATAAAAATCTCCAAGTTCTTTGATCAGCTCATGTTTTTGATAGGGACTGACCAGAAGGCTTGTTGAAAAGGCCTCGAAACCATTTTCAGAGGCATAGCGTGCAGCCTCCTCCATTCTCAGGCTATAGCACATGTTGCATCTGGAAGCACCTTTATCCTCAAGGCTTTCCCACTCCTGCTGTCTGAAATCGTCATTATACACAACAGGTATATTGGTAATAGAGCTCAATTTTTCAACATTTTCTTTTCTTCTTTTATGTTCCTCAATGGGATGTATGTTCGGGTTATAAAAAAACCCCTGTATTTCAAAGCCCTCTTTCAGCAATTGCTGTACAGGATAGGTTGAGCAAGGTCCGCAGCACATGTGTAAAAGTAATTTCAAATTAACCTCCCATTCCATATTATGGCTTTAAGCCACCGCAGGGCAACCACAATCTGTATTAAAATTCATATCCTATTTATCCTCAAATTCCAGTCCAAAATGACTGTAGGCATTCTTTGTTGCCATTCTTCCCCTTGGAGTTTTGTTTATAAAACCCAATTGAATAAGATAGGGTTCATAAACATCTTCTATTGTTCCAGGGTCTTCTCCAATGGAGGCTGCAAGGGTATCCAGCCCAACCGGTCCACCACTGAATTTTTTGATTATGCTGAGCAGCATATTTCTATCTACGCCATCCAGTCCTATTTCATCTACTTCAAGAGCATCCAGAGCATGTTTTGCCAGCTTCAGATCTATTACTCCGCCTCCTATAACCTGTGCAAAATCTCTTACCCTCTTTAGCAGTCTGTTTGCAATTCTCGGTGTTCCGCGGGATCTTCTGGCTATTTCATATGCGCCATCTTCTTTAAGCTCTATATTCAGTATTCCGGCAGAACGCTTGACTATTTGTTTCAATTCCTCGGGGGTATACATTTCCAGCTTGTTTATTACTCCAAACCTGTCTCTTAAAGGTGCAGTGAGCAGTCCTGCCCTGGTTGTTGCACCTATTAAAGTAAACTTTGGAAGGTCCAGTCTGATAGAGCGTGCACTTGGTCCCTTTCCTATTATTATATCCAGTGCATAATCCTCCATGGCAGGGTAGAGTATTTCCTCAACACTTCTATTTAGTCTGTGTATTTCATCTATAAATAAAACATCATGAGTCCCCAGGTTGGTAAGAATGGCAGCAAGATCTCCGGCCTTTTCTATGGCAGGCCCAGAAGTAATCCTCAGGTTCACTCCCATCTCTGCAGAAATAATGCTGGCAAGTGTTGTTTTACCCAAACCGGGAGGGCCATAGAGCAAAACATGATCCAAAGCTTCTTTTCTTTTTTTGGCGGCTTCAATAAATACTGTCAGATTGTTTTTGGCCTTTGACTGGCCCACATATTCTTCCAGCCTCTTGGGCCTTAAGCTGACCTCATCAAAATCATCTGCCCGTGTTTCACTGTCTATTAATCTTTCCTCGGTCATTTTATCCTCCATGTCCCCAAATGCAAATCAATTGTCCAGGAGCGTTCTTAGAACGCTTTCGGCACTATGAAAAGTAATTCCAAAACTTTTATGGGGTATATTAGTCCCATATCTATTTACTGTTGATGTTTATTTTGATAGCGACTTTAATGCCTTCATTATCAATTCTTCTACCCCCATGCCTTCCTGATATGCCTTACTGACGGCACTTGAGGCTTCAAAGGAGCTATAGCCCAAAACCATCAGCGCGCTGACAGCTTCAGAAGCAGAAGACTGATTACCGCTTTCAACTGCCGGGATATTATCAGAAAGACTGCCGGCTGTCAGCTGCTCTTTCGAAATCTTGTCCTTCAGCTCCAATATAATGCGCTGAGCCATTTTGGGGCCAATCCCGGGAGCTTTGGACAAGGACTTGGTGTCCTGCGATACCACCGCCAGCGCAAATCTCGATGGCGACAGCGTTGAAATCATGGATATTGCCGCTTTCGGCCCAACACCTGACACAGATATAAGCATGTCAAACATGCCCAGTTCCTCCATTGTATGAAAACCGTAGAGAGCGGCAATATCTTCTCTCACATAATAATGTGTATAAATCTTTACAGTTGAGGACAGCTGTCCTACGCTGTTAATTGTCGATAAGGCGGTAAATATTCTGTATCCGATGCCGCCTGCTTCAACTATGATATTGTCATTGCTCTTTGCCTCAAGTGTTCCTTTTATGTATGCGTACATATTAACCTCCTATGCCATGTCATGGCTTTGAGCCGCATAGCAGCTACAAATATTTGTTGCAACAAAAGTCTATTAATACTAATACGCCTTGTTGCCAAGCACTGCCCCCATCCTGTGGGAGTTGCCGTGACATATTGCAACAGCCAGAGCATCTGCCACATCATCGGGCTTCGGGATTGCGCTTAAGTTTAAAATTGCCTTTACCATCTGCTGTATCTGAGCCTTTTCCGCTCTTCCATATCCAACAACAGACTGCTTTACCTGCAAGGGTGTATACTCAAAAATGTCTACTCCTGATTTTGCAGCTGCCAATACAGCTACACCTCTTCCATGTCCTACTGTAAGTGCTGTTTTTATATTCTTGTTAAAAAATAATTCTTCTATTGATATGGCATCTGGCTGATATTTTGCAATTAAATCTTCAAGTCTGTTGTGAAGTATTAAAAGCCTCTGTGATAGCTTCATGCCTGCCTCTGTTGTAACAGCTCCATAATCCAAAACCGAAAATTTGTTCCCTTCATATTTTACAACACCATAGCCTGTAATTGCAAATCCGGGGTCAATTCCCATTATAATCATTTAGGTTAGCTCCTTAAACTTTTTATGTATAAATATATAATGTATTGCATATTTATGCATTGTGTTATATAATACATTTATCGACTAAATATCGTCATTGTTACATGCAGCTATTTACCTGCAACGATTTCATAAGATGATATTTATTATATTTTAGCATACTTTTTAAATGTTTTTTTTTAATTCTTTATAATTTCTATAGTTTCGAGATTAGTTTCGAATGCTGAGTCGGATCAGCAGAAAGGGTGGTTAAAATGAGTACTCAGAAGGAAAAAGTTTTATTGGCATACTCAGGTGGACTTGATACTTCAATAATTATTCCATGGTTAAAAGAAAACTATGGCTATGAAGTAATTGCAATGGCTGGAGACGTTGGCCAGGGCGAAGAGCTTGAACCGTTACATGAAAAAGCAATGAAAACAGGAGCGTCCAAGCTTTACATAGAGGATTTGAAGGAAGAATTCATAACCGACTTTATATATCCAACACTGAAAGCCAATGCCGTATATGAAGGCAAGTATCTTCTCGGAACTTCCTTTGCAAGACCGATAATTGCAAAAAGAATGGTTGAAATTGCGCTGAAGGAAGGCTGTACTGCTATTTGTCACGGTGCAACCGGCAAAGGTAACGACCAGGTAAGATTTGAACTTA
Organism: Eubacterium sp.; assembly: GCA_029266335.1. Classification (GTDB taxonomy): domain Bacteria; phylum Bacillota; class Clostridia; order Acetivibrionales; family DSM-1351; genus Ruminiclostridium. The sequence continues at coordinate 9,672 of JAQSXC010000015.1, forward strand.
CTGTTAAAGCTCTGGCACCGCACCTTAAAATAATAGCTCCCTGGAGAATATGGGACATTAAATCCAGAGAAGATGCCATTGACTATGCTGAAGCAAGAAATATTTCAATACCGGTTACCAAAAAGGATAACTACAGTATGGACAGAAACCTCTGGCATTTGAGCCATGAAGGCTCTGATCTTGAAGATCCCTGGAATGAGCCACAGTATGATAAAATTCTCAAACTGATGGTATCACCTGAAAAGGCTCCAGATGTGCCTACCTATGTTGAAGTTTATTTTGAAAAGGGTATTCCTAAAAAAGTTAATGGTGTTGAGTACAGTCCAATCGAATTAATGGATGTACTCAACAAAATTGCAGGTGCCAACGGTGTCGGTATAATAGATATGGTTGAAAACAGACTTGTAGGAATGAAGTCCAGAGGCGTTTACGAAACTCCAGGCGGAACTGTGCTTTACGCCGCTCACAGAGAAATGGAACTGCTGTGTCTTGACAGAGATACATTGCATTACAAGGATGTTATTGCTCAGAGATTTGCTGAACTGGTTTATTTCGGACAATGGTACACCCCTCTTCGTGAATCCTTGTCAGCTTTTGTTGATAAGACACAGGAAACTGTAACAGGAACGGTAAGAATGAAGCTTTATAAAGGAAACTGCATGCCTGCAGGGGCAAAATCAGAGTACTCCCTGTATAATGAAGCAATTGCTACTTTCAGCAAGGATGAAGTTTACAATCAAAAGGATGCAGAAGGCTTTATCAATCTGTTTGGCCTTCCCATAAAGGTAAGAGCTCAAATGCTTCAAAACAAAGATAAGTAACAGTGTAATATAATATGTAATGCTCATTTAAGGGGACAATCCGGATGGACTGTCCCTTTATCAGGTATAATATAACAAGGTAAGGAAACTTTTCTATAGTGAAAAATTTCCTTACCTTGTTATCATCATTAATGAACGTTGACGGAGGTTTTATGAAACTTTGGGGCGGTAGATTTGAAAAAGGAACTGACAAGCTTGTGGATGATTTCAACTCCTCCATAAGATTTGACTGCAGAATGTACAAGCAGGATATACTGGGAAGCATAGCTCATTCCAACATGCTCGGTAAATGCGGGATTATTTCAATTGAAGAAAGCAAGCTGATTCAGGATACCTTGAAAGATATATTGAAGGATATTGAAGAAGGTAAAATCGAATTTGAGGTTGACGCTGAAGATATTCACATGAATGTTGAAAAGATTCTCATCTCAAGGATTGGCGATACAGGTAAAAAACTTCACACAGGAAGAAGCCGTAACGACCAGGTTGCCCTGGATATAAGAATGTACCTGAAAGATGAAATCACTCTTATAAGTGAAATGCTTCTGGCACTTGAAAATACCATTATTAACATATCGGAAGCAAATACCGATACAATTTTACCCGGCTATACGCATCTGCAGAGAGCTCAGCCAATAACTTTTGCTCATCATATGATGGCTTATTTTGAAATGTTCAAACGTGATTTTATGCGGTTAGCCGATTGTTACTCAAGAATGAACATACTTCCGTTGGGCTCAGGTGCTCTGGCCGGTACCACATACCCCCTTGACAGATACATGGTTGCAAAGGAATTGGGCTTTAATGATATTACACAAAACAGTCTGGACGGCGTCAGTGACAGGGATTTTGCCATTGAGCTTGCATCCTGCCTGTCAATTTTGATGATGCATGTCAGCAGGCTAAGTGAGGAAATTATTCTGTGGTCCTCCCATGAATTTGGTTTTGTTGAGCTTGATGATGCCTATAGCACCGGCAGCAGCATAATGCCTCAGAAAAAGAATCCTGATGTGGCAGAGCTGGCAAGAGGTAAAACCGGCAGGGTCTATGGCAGCCTCATGACACTGCTTACAGTCATGAAGTCACTTCCACTTGCATATAACAAAGACATGCAGGAGGACAAGGAAGCCATATTTGATGCAGTGGATACAGTCAAAATGTGTCTGCCGGTTTTTTCGAACATGCTGGCCACTATGAAGCTAAGAAAAGCAAATATGTACAAAGCTGCTCAGGGTGGTTTCACCAACGCAACTGATATTGCAGACTACCTTGTTAAAAAGGGTATTCCTTTCAGAAGTGCACACGAAATTATCGGAAAAATGGTGCTTTACTGTATAGAACACAATAAGGCCATTGATGAAATGTGTATGGAAGAATTCAAGAGCTTTTCGGATAAAATCCAGGAAGATGTTTATACTGAGATCAGCCTCGAAAAATGTGTTTCAGGCAGAAACCTTCCGGGTGGTCCGGCAGCAGAAACTGTGTCAGCGGCAATAAAAAATGCCCGGGATTTTATAAATTCAATAAAGTAGACTATTATAAGTAAAAACTCCTTATCAAGTCAAGCCGACTAATAAGGAGTTTTTAAATTCTATAAGTATTTAAGGAGCGATCAAATAATAACTTCCCATTTCTTGAGCGGTTATTTTCCGCCCTTCCTGCGTTGTCGAAAAGTACTGCTTCGCAGTACTTCGTTGCAATAAAGCAATTATTGCGCCCTCCTCCGCCTTGAAATTACGAAAAATTCCTTGCTCAAGAATCTGGTTTTATTATTTGATTGTTCCTAAGCCAATCTTTTGCTTCCATTTATATAAATACTGAGAGAAATGTTATCGGTGTTTATTTGCATCTCTATTCCTGAAATCTGTATCCCTCTATTGCCCAATTGAATTTCTATTTCTCTTTTAATGCTTTCCAGCAAATCATTGCCCTTTTCAAAAGTTTTTTTCTTTTGTTTCCAAAACATATTTTCCCCCCGAAACTTATTAATTAATTTTTACTTTCTTCTCCAAGGCCTTACCCAAACTGTACCAGGAATCTCTTAGTTTAAATCTCATTTCTTCATCAAGAGTCCTTTCAATAATATCATTGAGACTCTTTCTCGCCTGGATATAATCTTTGATGTTAAAGTCTTCCTTTGCAATTATAATTTCTATTTCGGCCAGCCACTCCTTAAGGTGCTCGCTCCCCACATATTCGGAAGTAATCTTTTTCCTAATGTGAGCTACTACCTGTTTAATAGCTTTGCGCTTTACATCAGTATCGGTTTGTATTTTTTTTATTTGCCTTTGACTCATCTCTATTCCCTCTCTCTTTTAATCATTCCTTAACACAAACTGTACAAATGCCATATCCAATATTTAACATTAATTATATAATATTCCCATGCTTATTGTAAACAATCTAACGATGAAATATACCTGTAAACAGGTAAAAAAAGGCATATAAAAAACCTCGGCAGCAACATAATTTCAACGTCAGTACCGAGGTATATGCTATAAATTTATTTGAAATAATTTAAGTCTTAATATGTTACCAATTGTTTCCCCTTCATCTTCGACATGTCCACATTTTTCTGCTTATCCTTTGGTACTGTGACAGTGTTGGGATTGCCATCGCTTATATACTGAGAACTCCCCTTTTTCAATGCGTCCAGCCACCATGCCAAATCACATTCCACCTTTTTTTGTCCGGTAGATCTGACTCTTGGGAGTGCCATCGGATCAAATTTGGAAGAAACCGGTGATGGCGCCGGATTTGCTCCAACCAGTACAATGGCTGAATGTTTGTATTCCAGGCCTCCATAGTTCCCATGTATAACGTATTCCTTCAGATTCTTTGATGCATTTCCAAAAGGCAGTGAAAATGTATTAAATGAATATCCGGGTACAATTTCATTCATTAATACCTGGTTTCCGCCAACCTCTTCAAGCATTTTCTGGGAGGTTTTCACTTGAGGTAAAGATACATGGGTTTTAGTATGATTCCCTATCTCAAAGCCTTTACCGATAAGATAATTAAGTCTGTCAGCCATGTTGCCTGCGCCCGTAAAGGTTTTTACTCCAAGATTTACATAGAAGGTGCCTTCCAAACCAAAATCCGGATGCTTTTTATTAAATTCCTCCATTATTCCAACCGCTGATTTTGGATTGACTACCAGCTTTCCACCCTGTTCGATCAGATTAAACTGCCCTGAAGTGCCGTCATCAAAGGTAAATACTATAGGAATACACCCTGCCGGAACGTTAATGTTATTATTAAGCATATCTGACAGACTAACCGGTCTATAGTTCTTTTCATATAGTTCAGGCAACAGCTTCTCAAACTCAGAGAAAGTTGTTGTATACTCATTATTGCCTTTTGGATAGGTATCAACAAAGTTATGGAACATAACAACCATAATCTGTCCGCTCTCATTTGGTTTTACCTTGGCATAATCTATAACATCAATTTCTTTTGTATCAGATGCTTGAGCATCCTGTGTATTTTGGGAAGCGGAACTTTCTGAAGCAGTACTATCAGCAGCCGTATTCTCAGATACACTGTTATCAACCGGTTTGGTCTGTTCAGAAGGCTTGCTCTGGGTATTAACCGAATCAGCAGTAACCTTGCTGGAATAGAGGTTATTTGTACACCCGGTAAAAACCGATATTATTAGAATTAATGTCAGTATGATTAAATAATTTTTTTTCATATTTCCATCTCCAAAATATATTTTCATTAGTTTTTCTTTATATCTATTTTATCCTGTTAGTGCTGTTATATAAAAAGAAATAATTAACTTTCAAAATCTACAGCAACAATTGATTCCTTAACTGTTTGAATATATTCTCCAAATTTGACATGCTCGGGATGAACCTGATAGGCCTGCATATCTTCTAAAGAATCAAATTTTGAATAGAGCACCACATCATAGGATCTCTCTGTATGCAAAATATCTAAACCGACTTCAATCGATTTAATCAATGAAATTTTATCCTTTAAGGCAAGAAGATCAGCTTTTACTTTCTCAAGAGTCTCCTGACTTTTATCCTTTAATTTAAAAAAAACAACGTGTGTTAGCATTATTTTACCTCCAAAATATTTATAGTTTATTTAATTTTAACCTTTATAATAATAAATAGTCAAACATAAATAGGCAAATTAGGTTATAAATATAGAAAAAAATACTTTTTTATGGTAATATACTAATAGTTTAATCTTTTAATAATTTATTATGATAAATTATTAAAATTATCCTTGAAAATTATGTAATAGTAGCGTATAATTATACAATAAACATGTGTAATAATACATTTAACTAAGCTTATATCTATTTTTTGATAAATCCCTATTATTTAAGGGACTGACTTTTGTCAGTCCCCCTTTTTTTTATTTGATAAATTTTTTGAAAATCTTATTTGTTGCTGAGATAATTGTATATTGTAAGAAGTCCATCCAATCTTGATATTTTACTCTTTGGGTTAAAATTCTCTTTGCTGTCACTTATAGCTTTGAATCCTGTAGCTATACATACATATCCCAATAAATCAGGACTAATTTTATCTGCATCCTTGTAATCAGATTTATATATGCCTTTAATTTCAGCTACCTGACTCAGTCTCAAAAACTTAACAAAGTATTTTGCTGCTGCTTCTCTTGTCAATGCAGCTGTTGGAGCTTTTTCGGCCTTAGTAATGATTCCTGAGCTAATCAGATTGGTATACATTTTTTCAACAGCTGTTTCCTTATCTATACTTGCATCAAAGTAGTATAAGTCATTCAGCTTGCTCAAGAGAATGAAATAATCCTTTTGCAGCAGCTCTTCATTAGCCTTTAGTTCATTTTCAAAATATCTGATGGATAACTGAGTAAGGATTTTAACCTGGTTTTCAGCGGCCAAACCTTTAATATCAGTATAATCAGCTACATTGTCTTCCTTAAATACTACACCTGAATAATTCAGAACTTCACCGGTATCTGCACTTATAATACATGGTTTGTTGTTGTTAACAAAGTATCCGAGTACAGCATTCACCTTTACATTCTCAGCAGGTGTAGGAACTGCAATCTTGTTATTAGCAACGTAATCATTTATATATTCAATGCCATAGCCGATTTTGTCAAACAATATCTCAGTTGCTTTGTCAACTGAAATGGCTTTCTTAGGATCATCAAATTTTAACTCTTTGGTCCAGTTGGTGTAAACGCTTGTTACATTTCCACTCAGATTGTCATAAGAGATAGTGATATAATCACCTGGAACCTCCAAGCCATTTTCAACTCTTACATATCTGAAGGCAAACTGGTTTTGTGACTCTTCATCATAAGTATAATAAGTATCATCATATTTTACCTTTGAATAACTTGAAGGAAATAAATCCTTAAGCATTTCATCGCTTATTTTCTTTGCCTCTTCCTTAGACTTTTGTGGTTTGGCACCTTCAGGAGAATAGAAATAGGTCCAGAAATCAATAATATCCCCGCTCTTTGCATCCACAGATATGGAAACTTCTCTGGTCTGATTTGTATCCTTATTTGTTACTTTTGTGTATCGCAGAGACCAAATCAAGGAATCCTTATTTCTCCAGTCTTTTCTCAACTCTGAGCTGGCAAGTGTAAATTCACTGTCAAGCTTGAATTGGCTTATGGCTCTCAATTTGGTATCCAGCACTTCTTTTGTCAACAAGCCTGACATACCTTTCACTGCATCCAATTCGTCAGGAGTAAGTACAACTGAAGCTCCGTCGGCAGCAGTGGCCATAGACATCTTTTCCATCATTGATCCGGTATAATTTATTCCAAAGCCGGTTGGAGTTTTTTCAACATTACCGGTTATTGCATCAATATACTTGTTTGCATCTTTTGGAATGTAAGCCAGATATGAAACTACTTTATCTTTTTCCGATTTAACATTATAGACCAGTTTTAAACCCAGCTTTTCTGCAAAGGCCTTTTTAGCCTGCTCAAGGCTGATTATCTTTGAAGCATCTTCAAAAACTACATTTTTGTTGTAACCGCAATTATAGTTTGTTACCTGACCGGTAAAGTTATTAACATTTATTGAAATTGCGTTTCCATTATAACTAATACCGTTTACCTGTCTGACATAATTAAAGTTGTATTCTCTATCCTGGGAATTAGGATTATTTTCTACCAGTTTGAATTCAGACAGAAGTTTGGGGTTAAGCTTGTTAATGAATTTTTCAGCTGTTTCCTTACCCTGTTCCTTTGAGAATTTCGGAATTTTCTTATCATAATAAGAGGAGTACTGATATGATGAGTAGCTTGATATAAAGTTATTCTCATCAATTGTTACATTAATATACTTTTGTGCTTCTTCATTACTCCATCCTAAGTTCCATATAACTGTGCCGTCCTGATTGTAGATATTGTAAGTAAATTTGTTGCAGTCTGCCGGAATTTCTATTTTTTCCTTTACTGCCTTTATGGCATTTTCAAGCCCCTTATCTGTTGATGTAGAGCTGCTTGCCATTACCGGCGTCATAAATGTAATCAATAAAGTGACTACAAGCAGCATTGAAATAATTTTCTTCAATCAAATCACCCCTCGTGTTTAATAAAAACCTGTATGTTTGTAAATCTTGCCAACATTGAATTAGACGCAGCCTTTTTCTGAAAGTTCCATAATTTTCTCAAAATCAAATTAATTATTTAAAGTAAAAAGCAGCCTGTGTCATAAGAGTGACCCCAAAAGCTGCTTTTAAACATATAAGAATGTACAATAATACTATTTTAGTTTAGGTATTTTAAGTTCCTGACCAACATATAAGCTGTTATCTTTCTTTATATTGTTATACTTCATTATAATGTCGTACTTATTTAAACTTCCATAGAATTTATTGCTTATTGCACTTAATGTATCTCCTGACTGTACTACGTATGTATCATATTCATCACTTGCATTTGGATTGCTATCCGTGCCTGAATTATTATCAGTACCGTTTCCGGTATTGTCCACATTTTTATCAGGATTATTACCGGAACCATTGTCAGGTGTACTATTGCTGTCCGGGTTATCTGACTGTGAATTCGTTGCAGAAGCGTCGGAAGCAGTAGTGTCACCTGATACGGTATCCTGACTCTGGGTATCTGCCGAGTTTTCACCAGTGTTTTGATCGGAGACACTTGACTGAATTGAATCTTTAGCCGGTTCTGACCCAAATATACCACTGTTTTTTGCAATCAGATATCCCATAAACAGGACTCCTGATATTACCAATACACAAACAAAGCCCAATATGTAATTAACAGCATTGCTTCCTGAACGTTCTTCCCTGTCATCTTCTTCCGGTTCATTGTCATAGTCCACCTGGGTGAGTTTTCTGTTTCCATATCCAAAAGCAAGGCTTCGGATTTCTTCCACCCGGATTATCATTACTGTTATTCCATCCTCGGCTCCGCTTTTAATCGCCTCCTGATACAGAACACTGGCCATCTTTGAGGTGTCGAAACCTGAATCTACAACTGCTTGAAGTCTGCTTTTGTTTATCCCGTTTAAAAAGCCGTCACTGCAAAGGATAATCAAGTCCTCCTCTTCCAGCTCGAAGCTTGGAGATAGCTTGATCTTGGTTTTGGATTCTTCTTCGGCAAGCTTGAGGATTTTATCTGTATCATTATATATATCGGGAGTAGGGGGCGAAATTCCCAGACTTCTTAGTTTTTCAGACTTGCGTCCGCCATTTCTTGAGAATATCTCTTTTTGCTCACCCTGTCTGAAAAGAAAAGCTCCGTTGTTGCCTAAATTCATTATGGAAGCTCTGTTATTATCAATGATAAGTGATGAAAAGCCTGTCATTCGTGAGGAATTCTGGCTGGTAATAACTGATTGGCTGTATATCAGATTGCTCGAGAGTTGTACAGCTTCATATATTTTTTCTGAAATAGTTTCAAGGGAAAATTGCTGAAGCTTGGCACTTTCGTGGTATTTTTTTATTTCTCTGACAGCAGAAACTCCGCTGAATTCGCCATTTTCCAAACCCATAGAGTCTGAAACTGCGAAAATATAATTATTTGCTGCTCTTTCAAAAGAGCATTGTATGCTCTGCGTGTTATGGCAGTTGGAAAAATTGCCGTTGAAATAGAAATCATCTCTGTCTGAGTCATTACCCATACAGCTTATTACTGTAGCACTTAATCTTATATTCCCATCCACAGTATTTCACCCCATATCGTATTTTTAATTTAATTGAATGAAAAATTATATTTTATTTACTTAAAATTTTACCATTCAATGTAAAAAATTTGTCTTTTGTTGGCAGGATTAATTATCTAAATAATATCATACAAGCTAAGTTATTACAATATTATAATGCTTTCGACCCCCTAAAACAAAATTAGAAAACGAAAGGATATACCTTTCGTTTTCTAATTTTTAAACTTTTAATTATAAACTTTATTTTTTTGAAGAAAATGCGCCTATAATGGATTTAACAACAGTACTTGCTATATTTATTATGCTAAGTATGTTCTCTGCATTGAACGAAAATGAATCAATGGTTTCGGTAACTGTATCTTCAACGGCAGTCACAACTGATGTAGCCTTATCCAAAGTACCTTTTGCACTTATAGCCAATTCATCAATACTTTTCACAGTTGACGGCAGTGCATCAAGAGTTTCTCCAATACTTTCAGAATTGTTATCAAGTATCTTATTTACCTTGTCAACTACCTTCAGGCAATTTCTAAGGAGAATTATCAAAAATACTCCAATAATAACTGCGATACAGAAAATTATAAACCATGCCACAACACTAAGGTCTACAGTAACAGACATATACAACTTCCTTTCGTATTCAGCCGGTGCTTTGGTTTATTCTACTACAACTTCCTTTTCTTCAGTTTCTTCAACAGCCTTTTCTTTTTTAACTATCTCTTCAATTTTTTCCTTCGCTATGCTAAGGCCTTCTTTTACGGTTTCAAGTGTTTCTTTGGTTGTCTTTACAAGATCTTCCCTGGTTTCTTTGCCAGCTTTGGGAGCCAGTAAAACACCTGTTGCTACGCCCACGGCAGCACCGATTCCAGCGCCAATGGCAACATTTTTCGCAGTCTGTTTCTTAGTTGGTTTTTTCTTCTTTTTTAATAAATCCTTTAAGTCCATTTATCTGACCTCCTTACAAAATAATTATACAAATAAATCTGCTTAATATGGTAAAAAAATTTCCACAGAATACCTATACAACATCATTATACGACAGTTAACTGGAAAATGATATAAGTCCAGTGTTATTTTTTTTAATATTTTCAGTTTTTGCCTATTATTGGACAAGAAAAACCAGAATCAGAAATCCCCGGAATTATTGCTTGCTTATTGTAGCATTATTCAAATTCTGCTAAACTTAAACTATCTATTATCCATTGCTTAGGAGGTTTTTATGAATAAAGTCCATGTTTTATTTGCTTCTTCCGAGGTTATCCCATTCGCAAAAACAGGGGGACTTGGGGATGTGGCGGGCTCACTTCCCAAAGCAATATCCGGGCTTGGGGCTGACATAAGAGTCGTCATGCCCAAGTATAAATGTATTCCCCAGCAATATAAGGATTCCATGGAGTTCCTGGGTTATATATATGTTGATTTATCCTGGAGACACCAGTACTGTGGCATTTTAAAGCTTGTTCAGGATGAAGTAACCTATTATTTCCTGGATAATGAATATTATTTCAACAGATCCGAACTATACGGGGACTATGACGAAGCTGAGCAGTTTACCTTTTTCAGCAAGGCTGTACTTGAAATGCTGCCGCTGATCGGTTTCAAACCTGACGTAATACATTGCAACGACTGGCAGACAGGTATTATCAGTCTTCTTCTCAAAGCCAATTACAAGCAGGCTTTTTATAGCAAGATCAAGACTGTCTTTACAATTCACAACCTCAAGTATCAGGGGATATTTCCAAAGGGAGTTCTATCCGATTTAATGAGCGTTGACTGGCAATACTTCACTTCCAACGGAATTGAGTTTAATGACTGTGTAAACTACATGAAGGCAGGTCTGGTCTATTCAGATTCCATAAGTACGGTAAGTCCTACCTATGCCCGGGAGATCAAAACGGATTTTTATGGAGAAGGACTCAAAGATACACTGCTTCAACGCTCGGGCGATTTGTACGGTATCCTCAATGGTATAGATTATCAGAAAAACGATCCCAAAACCGACAGCAGAATTTATACTAACTTCTCAGCAGACAATATATCAATGAAATATGAAAACAAAAAGAAGCTGCAGGAAGAACTGGGGTTACCTTTGAGACCTGAAGTGCCTGTAATAGGAATCATTTCAAGACTCACTGCCCAGAAGGGCTTTGACCTTATAGAATATGTTCTGGAGGAAATACTCCGGCTGGATATTCAAATAGTAATTCTTGGCAAGGGAGACGAGCACTACAAATATATTTTTGAAAATGCAGCCCACTGGCACAAGGATAAAGTATCTGCAAACATAACCTTCAGTGATACTCTTGCCCAGAGGATATACGCCGGCTCAGATATGTTTCTGATGCCTTCCCTGTTTGAACCCTGCGGCCTTGGTCAGATATTCGGCTTCAGATACGGCTCAGTTCCTCTGGTTCGCGAAACAGGAGGCTTAAACGATACGGTCCTTTCCTACAACGAAGATACCGGTGCAGGAAACGGCTTTACCTTCGCAAACTATAACGCACATGATATGCTCAATACAATCCGCAGAGCTGTTGACTTCTATCAGAATAAGAAAGACATCTGGAAGCTGATAGTTGAAAGAGGCATGAGAACAGATTTCAGCTGGGATAAATCAGCAAAGGAATACATGAAGATGTATCAGGAAACCATCCATAAACATGGATAAAATGCTTCATCTACATTCAGGCCGGTTTGACATATGGCATTAAAAGCAGACAGTATGCCTATCTGAAAACCGGCCGGCAACTCTGTAATTAAAACTCAATTCCTCTTCTTGCTGCAATACCTTTATCATATGGGTGCTTTACGGCTTTTATTTCAGATACATAGTCAGCAGATTCAATCAGTAATTCGGGAGCATTTCTTCCCGTAAGTATCAGCTCAGCCGTCTGAGGCTTGTTCCTTATCAGGTCAAGCACAGCATTGATTTCCAGAAAATTAAGGGATACTACTCCCAAAAGCTCATCAAGTATAATAAGATCATATTTACCTTCATTTACAATATTTTTAACCTGCTCAAATATTTCTGCAGCTTCCTCGGCCGCACTCTGCAGTTCGGGAGGAGTCATGTTCCAGGCAAACTTTTTACAGTTGAATCCACGGATAACAGTAAAGTCCGGCTGAAGTTTTTTTATTATCTCAAGTTCGCTTGTATCCATGCTTTTAAGGAACTGTACCAGCAGTACCTTCATGCCGCTGCCGCAGGCTCTGATCCCAAGTCCTAGAGCAGCAGTAGTCTTACCTTTTCCATCCCCCGTATAAATATGTACTAAACCTGTTTTATCCATTTTGCCCTCCATCTGCGCTATTTTTAAAATAGTCTGTTTAATAATTTTATTTATCACCTGTATATTTTTAAAAGGATTTACTCCTTCAACAAGCTTTCATACAGCTCCCGCACCGTCTTCCCAGATACCGGATGCAAAGCCTGCGGAGCAAGCTCATTGAGAGGCTCCAATACAAACCTCCGTTCATGCATTCTGGGATGAGGAATTTTCAATTCATCCTTATTAATAATCTGATCACCATATAGCAATATATCAAGGTCTATGGTTCTGGGACCCCAATGTATAATTCTTTCACGTTTCAGATCACTTTCTATATATGCACATGTCTGTAAAAGTTCGTCTGGAGGTAATGTGGTTTTGATTGCTACTGCTGCATTCAAAAAATCAGGCTGCTGCTCAAAGCCTACCGGAGCAGTATTATAAAATGAAGATAAAGCAGTGACCGTAATACCGTTCTTATGTCCCAGCATTTCTACAGCTCTTTTGAGATATGAAGCTCTGTCTCCAAGGTTTGATCCCAGTGCGATGTATGCTGTTACTCCATTTTGACCTCTGGTACGTTCCAGCTCAACAGCTGCATATTTAAGATGATGCCCCATAGGAGCCCAGGGTTTTTTCAATAATATTTTAACGGCAGAAGCATTTTTAAATTTTATAAAAATTCCCTCTATTATTTTTAATGCAGCCGTCTCTATCAAGTCATGCTTTTCAGCCCTTAAAACAGCTTGAACTTCATCACAGACTTCCGCATAATTTATGGTTGAATTTAAATCGCAATTTCTTGCGGCAGCATCCAGGTCCGCCAATATTTGAAGAGAAACTATAAAAAGCTGCCCCAGCTTTTTTTCCTCTTCTGCAATCCCATGATATGCATATATCTCCAGGTCCTCTATTATAATCTTATCCATTTCTACCTCACCATGCTATCCATCATTTTGGCAACTCTCAAATTTTGTACTACATCGTGTACCCTGACAATATCTACACCTTTTGTAATGCCAATAGCCGTTGTTGCCAGTGTCCCTTCCAGCCTGTCGGCAACCTCAAGCTCCAATATTTTACCAATAAAGGTTTTCCTTGAGGTTCCAAGCAAAACAGGGTAGCCGAGTTTTTTAAAAGCTTCCAGCTGCCGCATTACCTGTATATTCTGCTCCCAGGTCTTTGCAAAGCCTATACCCGGATCGATTATTATATTTTCATCTTTTATATTTGCATTTTTTGCAATTAAAATACTTTCTTCCAGTTCACATAATATTTCCCCTATGAGATCCTGCCCGTAATCGGTTCCGCAGGTTCTGTTGTGCATAATGCAAACAGGCACATCATGTGCAGCAATAACAGCTGCCATTCCTGGATCATACTTCAGGCCCCAAATATCATTTATCATGTGTGCACCTGCTTTGATTGCCAGTTCAGCGGTTTCTGCCCTGTAAGTATCAACTGAAATAGGTATTCTTATTTCCCTGGACAGAGCTTCAATAATTGGTATTACCCTTTTGATTTCAACCTCTGCAGTTACTGGTACAGCTCCGGGCTTTGTAGTTTCTCCCCCTACATCTATAATGTCCGCTCCCTCTTGGGTCATACGCACTGCCTGACCTATTGCAGCTTCACTGTTCATGTAGCTGCCTCCGTCCGAAAAGGAATCTGGAGTGACATTGAGAATCCCCATAATATATGTCTTTTTACCCCATTCCCATGTACCATCCGCTATTTTCATTATCTTCTGATTCATTGATATATCCTTCTTATTAACAGACTTAATTAAGCTCATATCCAAATGCAATTGTTAATACAATAGTTCAGGCTCTTTCCCATCAATATACCAATCGCATTCCTTTACCATGTTGCAATCAATACATGGACGGCAGGACTTGTCCCCGGCATAAAGAACAATACTTAAGGTTGAAGTGCCTCTGCCTTTTATGCGGTGGCTTCGTATGGCATCCAAAATCATTTCGGTATCCTCTATATTAGTATTTAAATCCTCAAGAATTTCTCCTGCAAGTACGGCTCCCTCCGAAGCATGATCCACCTTCTCCTTATATTGCTTCCATTTTGCAATGTCATGAAGAAGTGCCGCCGCATATATTATTTCCTTACTCAGGTCGTATCTATTTTCAAGTGCAATAATGTAAGCCACCCTTGCAACATCTAAAGCATGCTGAAGGTTGTGGTGGCAAAAAATCCGTTCAACCTCTCTTGCTTTATTTAAACCTATATATTCAATAAATTTGGGATGCTTTAATATATTATTTACCAAATCCATTTTAATCTCCACTCTGTTGCCATGCAGCAATCCAAACACTGATAGATAGCATTACTTCCTTCTATTTGTACAGCAGCATCAACCTGTTTGTAAAATTGATGTCTGTATTGAATCTTCCTCTTAAGGTCGTACTTGTGGTCAATGCACCGGTATTTTTAATACCTCGCGTGGTCATACAAGCATGCTGTCCCTCAATAATGACTGCAACATCCTCCGAATCGGTTATTTTCTGCATTATTTCAGCAATATCCGAACCTATCCTTTCCTGGAGCTGAAGCCTCTTTCCCACCATATCGGCTATTCTGGCAATCTTGCTCAGGCCTAAAATCTTTCCGTTTGGTATATAGGCAATAGCGGCTTTCATATTATACATGAGTGCCAAATGATGTTCACAGTAGCTGAAAATATCTATATCCCTCACAAATACAATTTCCTTGTTGTCCTGGGGTATTACCAGATCCTCTTCAAAGGTTCTGTTAAACTTTTCAGCAATTTCATCATTTGTATAACACACACCTTCAAATATTTCTTCATACATTCTGGCTACACGTGCAGGTGTTTCTCTCAGCCCTTCGCGGTCAGGGTTTTCTCCTATTGCTGCAAGAAGGCCCCTTATATGTTCTTCAACTTTTTTATTATCTATTGCCATTGGCATCATTAACCTTTCCGGTTTGTAAAAATCAAACAAGCTTTTTACTTTTATTATTTAATCATGCCCATATTGGGGACAAACTTTTATACAAATTCCGCATACCGATCCGCGGCCTATACTTTTAAATTTTTGATTCATATATTCCGAACAGGCTCTGGCATCAACAATATAATCCCTTTGTACGCCCAGCCTCCACTCATTACCCGAGAGAGCCATGGCAGGACAGGCGTTGACACACCTGTTACAGGTGGAGCACTTACTGGTCAAAAGCTCATTTTCACATGGTAATTCCATATCAGTAAGAACAGTACCCAACCTTAGCCGCGGCCCTAATTCCTTATGAATAAACAGGCCATTCTTTCCTATCCATCCCAGGCCCGCTTGAACCGCACCTGTTTTATGAGGAATTACTCCGCTGTAAGGGACAGCAGCAGTAGGAATGCTTTGGGATGCGGCGATTGAATAGGCTTTGAACCCCTGTTGACCTATTGCTAAAACAATCCTGAGCGAAATCTGATCTATCAGGGCATTCACCGAACGATAGTGGTTAAAATAGGTAAAAGTCGGCTTATCGTCTATTTCATCAATAATAGCATCTGATAATCTCACTCCGAAAGTTATGGCAAACGGATATTTTTTAAGCTGTTCCGGTAGGAATTCTCCAATGTTTGAGAAACCTGAAAAAGAGCCTCCCATATTTGTTATAAGCGTTTTTATGTCATGCTCCATACTTGTGTTCACATTACCTCCATAAATATCAGTGCGGTCCCTTGTCCAAAATAATGACTAAAGATTGTATCAATTTCCAAAATGGTAATTTGTTGCGGCTATTTGTCAGCTATAATTATATTCTCAAAAGTCTAAAAACCGGTTAAATCTTTAGCCTTTTGAGAATATATTATTTATGGTAGATTATTGTGCCGCATTTCGCTGCCTTGTCAGCTTATGCCGGACTATGTTATAATTAAAAATATTTTTAAAATAGTAAATTTATTATAACATAAATGAATCATCAATATATTTACTAATTTTTTAAATTATTCAGGAGGTTTTATGAATTCAATTGAGAGCAACAGAGAACTTGCTGAAAACAAACTCATTCTACTGTATATCATTAATAATATGGAAGCCCCGGTATCGAACCTGCTCATAACTAAAATAATACTCGAAAACAAATTAATGAATTATATATTTTTGCAGCAATATCTTGATGAGCTTTGTGATGGTAAGTTTTTGGAAAAAATTGATCCTGATGACAAAAAATCATACAGGATTTCATCAGCAGGAAAACAAGGTTTGGATTATTTTATATCATTGATACCTGCAGGTACAAAATCCCGTATTGATGAAGCCTTATCCGACTACATAAAACGTATAAGGAATGAAACCAGCATAGTTGCCGACTTTGTAGCAGTAAATGAAAATGAGTATATTACCAATTTAAAAATTTGTGAAGGCAGTTTTACTTATATTGATCTTAAACTTACAGTAGGAAGCAGAAATGATGCCAGAAAAATATGTAATAACTGGACTAACAATTCCGAAAAGCTTTATAAAAAGATAATGGCGGCCATAACTGAAGAATCATAGCACATATTATACATAAAAAAGCAATACTTTGAGCATGCATAGTATTGCTTTTTTATAATTGTTGAAAGGCTCCCGGCTAAATAATGTGCAAGCCGTGCTTTAAGCCCCTTGCAAAGCATTCCCTGATAAGAAGCTCCAGCTGGTAGCTTACAATATCCACTCTCAGACCGGCAATTTTTTTCTTGCCATAATCATCCTTAACATCTGATAAATAAATCTCACTCAATCTCAAGAATTCATATGTTTTTTCAACCCTGTTCAGCAGAGTATTATCGCTTACCTTCCTGATATCTTCACTATCTAAATAATCATATTTGTAGTCGTTTAAATTGATTCCTTCTTGCATACATACCTCCGGTAATGCTAATTTCTGAAATACTTATATTATATTCCCAAGAAAATCCTCTATGCACATTTTTTAGTGAACAATCCAATAAGGCAAGCAAATTTTCTTGTTCGCTATGGGGAGCTACTCTCCACTTCGACGAAATGCTCCGCATTTCTGAGCACCCTCTCTGGACCGGGAAGAGGATTCACCCCTTTCCAAACCCCGCATATAGGAATTTCTATATTTGATATTTTTTAGTGTACTATTGTAACATTAGCAATGCCAGCACTTATATGGTAAAAAATATATAAATTCCTATACACTAAAAAAACATTTCATTCCCAGGATATGTAATTTGTATGCAAAAGTGACATTATTTTTTTATTACGGTAACTCTATTACCGGGCTCTTTTCCGATTCCCTGTAGAGAACAAACTTGTTCCCGATTACTTGAACCAGCTCAGCTTCTGTAGATTCAGCCATTTCCTCGGCAACTGTTCTGGTATCACATTCAGCATTTCTGAGGACGGTTGCCTTGATTAGCTCTCTGGCTTCCAAAGCATCAGAAATCTGTTTGACCATATTATCATTTATTCCGCCTTTTCCGACTTGAAAAATGGGCTGCAGATTGTTTGCCAGTGACCTTAAATAGCTTCTTTGTTTTCCGGTTAACATATTATCCTCCATCAAGTGCACAGCGCACTTACCTTGTATAATCAAACTCTGTATCGTAGATCCGAACAGTATCTCCCTCTTCTATTCCCATTTCTTCAAGAGCAGCAATAACGCCTTTTTTCTTTAAAGCTCTCTGAAAATACTGAAGTGATTCATAATTGGTCATATTTGTAGAACCCATTACCTTTCTTACCCAATTGCCTTTTACGACATAAACTCCATCTTCCATATGGATTTCAAAAGGTTTCTCTTGTTCAGCCGTATAAATGACTTCTTCATCCTGGCTTTCATCCAACAGGATTGTGTCGGGAAGAGTACTCAACGTATCTGAAACGTAGTACATAAGCTCTTTTAAACCTTTGTTGGTTGCCGCTGATATGCCGAATACCTTGTAGCCTCTGTTTTCAAGGTCTGTCCTGAAGCATTGGAAGTTTTCCTCCGAACCCGGTATATCCATTTTATTTGCAGCTACAACCTGAGGTCTTGTAGCCAGCACCGAATTATACTTTTCCAATTCAGCATTTATGGTATCAAAGTCTTCAATGGCATCTCTGCCTTCAACACCGGAAACATCAACAACATGAACCAATAGTTTTGTTCTTTCCACATGTCTTAAAAACTCATGCCCCAGACCTATTCCCTCGTGTGCTCCTTCAATGAGTCCCGGAATATCCGCTATTACAAAGCTTTTCCCCTGTTCAATCTGGACAACTCCCAAATTAGGAGTCAATGTTGTAAAATGATAGTTTGCTATTTTAGGTTTTGCTGCTGAAACCATGGATAGAATTGTTGATTTTCCCACATTAGGATATCCTAAGAGACCTACATCAGCAATCATTTTCATTTCCAATACAAGATTACGTTCCTCACCAAGATCACCGCTTTTTGCAAAGTTAGGCACCTGTCTTGTAGGTGTTGCAAAATGCTGATTGCCTTTTCCGCCTCTGCCACCCCTGGCTATTATATATGTCTGACCGGGTTTTACCAAATCAATAAGTATTATGTTGTTTTCTTCATCTTTGACCATTGTCCCTAAAGGAACCTTTATGACCAAGTTTTCTCCATTTTTGCCGGAACAGTTTGAAGGACCGCCATCCTGACCGGGCTCGGCTTTAAAATGCTTTTTAAATCTGAAGTCAATAAGGGTATTTAAACCTTCATCAACCTGAAAGATTACATCTCCGCCCTTTCCGCCGTCACCGCCATCAGGGCCTCCTGCTGCTATGTATTTTTCACGGTGGAAGGAAACCATTCCATTACCGCCATTGCCAGCTTTAACATATATTTTAGCACTATCAATAAACATCTTTATCTCCATTCCGCTGCGTAAATGACTTGTTTACGCCACATACTCCATCTCATGCACTTCACGTTTATAAAATATTAATTTAAAATACTTTTTAATATTTCACTGTTTAAAATAAATGAACTGTTAACCAGTTGCATCAATTGTGTTTATTATACCCAAGTATAGAAGTAATTAATATAAAAACTTTTTATCTATGGAATTCCCTGGCATCAATTTAATTAACCATACAAAAAAAAACATTAAAAAAGTAGAAAATGCATATCACATTTCCTACTTTAATAATTATAATGCGATAAATTTCTTACTCGGCAACAATCATAACCTGTTTCTTATCTCTGCCAAGTCTTGCAAACTTAACCTTTCCATCCTTAAGTGCAAACAAGGTATCATCTGAACCTATTCCAACGTTTACGCCAGGATGAATCTTTGTACCTCTTTGACGAACAAGAATGTTACCGGCTAATACGAATTGACCGTCAGCCCTCTTAACGCCAAGTCTTTTAGCCGCACTGTCACGACCGTTTCTTGAACTACCAACACCTTTTTTATGTGCAAAAAGTTGTAAATTAATCTTTAACATGAGATTACACCTCCTCATCCATTACCTTTACATGTTTGGGGTAAGCAAGCTCTATCTGCTTAAAACCTATCTCGGCAGTAGCCATAATTACTTCGGCATCATGCTTCATTTCAGGCGAAATATCCACGTCGATCGAGCATGTCATAAAACCATGCCTCTCTTCAAAATAGTCTTTTATCCCGACCAGGTCTCCAAGTGCGCCGGCTGCAGTATACGCAACAGCAGAAACCGCCGCACATACTATATCCCTGCCTTCTTTTGAAAAACCTGCATGTCCCTTGACAACAAACCTTTTAATATTTCCTGCGTTATCCCTGCATATATTTACATTAACCATCATTCATTAACCCTTACGCGTTAATCTTTTCAATCTGAACCTTTGTATAAGGCTGTCTGTGACCTTGCTTATTTCTGTAGTTCTTCTTTGCCTTGTATTTGAAAACAATAATCTTTTCACCTTTTCCATGGCTAAGAACTTTACCACTAACTGTTGCAGCATCCAATATTGGAGCTCCAAAGTTCACTTTACCTTCTTTTGATACAGCAAGAACCTTGTCAAAAGTAACAGCTGAACCTTCTTCAGCAGCGAGTTTTTCTATGAAAACTACATCGCCTTCCTGAACTTTATACTGTTTTCCACCAGTCAATATAATAGCGTACATGATACACCTCCTACTAACAGTCTCGCCGACTAAATGACGTATTCATATCATGGTGATATGTTCATCACAGGCAATAACCTTATTAAAACCAATAATGGGATTATAACGCCTCAGTTCAGAAAAAATTTTTCTGTTGTAGGAAAATTTTCTCCCATCAGCGGCGTTTCAACGAGACGAGGGCTATCCTCATCGTCTGAAACCCAAAGCCGACCTCACCACTTATAGAAGCGAGGCACATTTTTATTGGCTCGTTATATTTGAAAAGCCTTGGCCGAGCGGCTACCGATATATTTTAGCACAGCAAGGAATCCTTGTCAATCTCTTTAATCCTAAGTCCTCCGGCTTTTAAATCACTAACCGGATAGACCGCTATACTTACACCTGAATTATTTTCATATTCCTTTGCAAGCATTTCAGCATGGTTCTCTACAATTGCAGCTACAGAGGTATGTACCTCAACCTTTATTGACTTCGCAGCTGTTGTTTTAAGGTATTCCCTGATTTCCTTCAATATATTCATGGCATGAGTATCGGTTGTATACACCTTCCCAGTTCCGTCACAGCAGGGACAGTCACAGTTCATTACGGTTGAAAGCTCCTGTCTTATCTTTTTTCTTGTCATTTCAACCAATCCCAGTCCGGTCATGCCAAGAACAATAGTTTTTGTCCTGTCGCCTTTCAGGCTTATTCTTAAGGATTCCAATACCATCTGCTGATGTTCGGCATCATTCATATCGATAAAATCTATAATTACAATTCCGCCAATATCCCGTAGTCTCAGCTGTTTAGCGATTTCCTTTGTGGCCTCAATATTGGTTTTTAACACTGTTTCCTCAAGATTGTTATCTCCCACAAATTTGCCGGTGTTAACATCTATTACTGTCAGTGCCTCGGTCTTGTCAATTATGATATAACCTCCGCATTTGAGCCATACCTTTCTAGCAAGAGCTCTTTCTATTTTTGTCTCTATCTGATAGTAATCAAATATGGCATAATCCTTCTGAAATAATTCAACCCTGTTTTTTAGAACAGGTGAAATCATTTCTACCAGCTCAAGGACTTTGAAGTATTCTTTTTCATTATTGATAATGAATTTATCTACGTTCCAGGTAAACAAATCCCTGACCGACCTGTATATAAGGTTGATGTCTTTATGAATACACCTTGGAACAGGGCCGCTATTTTCCGATTGTTTAATCCTGGCCCAAAGCTTTGTGAGAAAAGCAACATCCTCTACAAAATCAGACTCTTCCTTCCCCTCCGATACTGTTCTGACTATTAAACCCATATTTTCTGGTTTAAGCTTTTCAGCTATCTTTTTAAGTTTCTGTCTTTCATTGTCATTTTCAATTCTGCGAGAAATACCGACATAATCGGCATTTGGGAGCAATACCAGATTACGTCCGGGAAGGGTTATGTGAGTGGAAACTCTCGGCCCTTTTGTCCCGATTGGTTCCTTGATAACCTGGACTGTTATCTCCTGACCGACTTTTAAAATGTCAGCTATATTATACTCTGTATAATCTCGATAAACTTCTATTTCGTCATCGGAATACTCTTTTTGCGGTATTGCATCTCCAACATACAGGAAGGCATTCTTTTCATAGCCTATGTCTATGAAGGCCGCCTGCATTCCGGGCAGAACACTGCTGACTTTGCCTCTGTATATATTCCCTACAAGGCCCTGGTGATTTGTTCTCTCAATATGAATTTCAGCAAGTTCTTTATCTTCAAGAATACCAACTCTGATTTCTCCGGGGTTGACGTCCACAATTATTTCGTTAACCATTTAAATCTCCATTTCCGACGTGGAATCAGTATTATCACACGTTTTCGATTTCGTTAAGCGCTTGGTAAACACATTATAACGAGGCGGAGAGCATATCCATGGTGACCCTAAGCACATTTGCCTCGCTGAAACGCATTTAAGGTAATAAAATTTTTCTACAACCTAAAAGTTTTCTATTTAACCTATGCGTTATAAAACCTGAGTATCCATGGGCTCCAATAATTCATCCTGAGTCTTGACATAAAGTTTTGACCTGTGAATTCTGTCAATATCAAAGTCAGAAGCTAACATGGCAAACAGGGCTTCCAAAAGAAGCTCAGGCTTCAAATTGGCCTTACTGCCCGCACTAACCAGCATTGTAAACTTTATTATATTAAGAGCTCCGAAGGGTTGTAACTCGAAAGTCAGGTCATAAATCATATCCTTGATATTTGTGTCTTTTATACCGCTTTTGGTTTTCTTTTTTACCATGATATCTGCCTGCGAAAGGAATTTAGCGATACCGGACCTGAGACTTTTATCAGAACATTCCAGCTGCGTGCCTGCAACAACTATATATTCCGAAGCGGCAATTGTAGCCATGATATTCTGCTTTGATTTTCTCGGCTTTGCTGCTAAAATTTCAAGACCTTGAGGCAGCTGGGCATTAAGCCTTTGGGAAAATTCATCCATTGAGAGACTATCATCTGTAATTTCAAAATCGCCATATTCAGCCTCACTGGTAACCCCTACACTGAGCGGCAGTCCGAAAACCATGCCAGGATGCGGATTAAACCCCTGAGAGTAAGCAATAGGCAGCCTGGCTCTTCTGATGGCACGTTCAAATACCTTCATAAGATCCAGATGCGAAATAAATTTAACTTCTTCACCACGCCTGAATTTAACACGAATATTAACCAATTTAATTACCTCCACAAATACCGCTTTTAAAGCCTGCTGCCCCACAGCCTCCGCAGTCTACCCGGCAGTTTGGCGTCACTTTTTCTTCCAGTGCTTTTTTATGTTCAGCTATCAGATATTTCTTTGACACACCAATATCAACATGATCCCAGGGTAAAACCTCATTATATTCTCTTTTTCTTGTGGCATAGAAATACGGATCAACTCCGCATTCTTCAAAGGCTTTCATCCAAACATCATATTTGAAATGTTCACCCCATCCATCAAATTTACAACCAGCCGCCCACGCCTTGATCAGAACCTTACAGGTCCTTCTGTCCCCGCGGGCAAATACTGCTTCCATAAAACTCAGCTTATTCTCGTGATAGTTATATGTTATCTGCCTGGAACGTATTTTGTCCTTCAGACGCATTTGTTTCTGATTTACATTATCAATGCTGTCCTGAGCTTCCCATTGAAATGGTGTAAAGGCTTTGGGCACAAAAGTTGCAGTGCTCACAGTGACATTCAGATTCTTTCCCCTCTTTTCCTTAGGAACATTTCTGTATACGTCAGTCACCTTGTAAGCCAGATCAGCGATACCTTCCACATCTTCAATTGTTTCTGTCGGAAGACCCAGCATAAAGTATAGTTTTACTCCGCTCCAACCCCCATTAAAAGCAAGTGTAACTGCATTCAGAAGGTCATATTCCGTTACACCCTTGTTTATAACATCCCTCAGTCTCTGGGTACCTGCTTCAGGAGCAAAGGTAAGTCCGCTTTTACGAACTTTTTGTGCCTTTTCCATCAAATCCAGTGAAAAGGAGTCTATTCTCAAGGAAGGAAGCGACAGATTTACCTTTCTCTCTTCCATATCGTCCAACAAACCTGTTGTCAACGGCTCCAGCCCTGTATAATCACTTGTACTTAATGAAGTAAGAGAAATCTCTTCATAACCGGTACTTTCCTCAAGCTTTCCGGCCAATTCCAGAAGCCTTTCATGGCTTTTTTCGCGGACAGGTCTGTATATAAAGCCTGCCTGGCAGAAACGGCAGCCTCTTGTACATCCCCTGAAAATTTCAAGCATAATTCTGTCGTGAACTATATCGGTATAAGGGACAATTATCTTTTCAGGGAAATAAACCATATCCATATCTTTTATAATACGCTTCTTTATCTTTGTAGGATAGTGAGGTTTTAAAGGTTGAAAGTTTTTTATGGTACCGTCTTCATTATAGGTAAATTCATAAAAGGAAGGAACATAAATACCCTCTATTTTCATAATCTCTTCAAGGAAAGCCTGTCTGGGTTTCCCGGTACCCTTCCACTGTCCGTATACATCCATTACTTCATTTATTATTTCTTCACCCTCACCCATCATGAAGAAATCGACTATATCGGCCAATGGCTCAGGATTGTATGCACATGGACCTCCGGCACAGACAAAGGGAGCCTCCCCCTCTCTCTCTTCAGATAAGATTGGAATTCCGGCAAGGTCGAGCATGTTTACTATATTTGAAAAGCTCATTTCATATTGAAGTGTAAAACCAACAAAATCAAAAGTCTTTATAGGATCTTTTGTCTCAAGAGAATAAAGCGGAATATTATTCTCTCTCATTTTGCTCTCCATGTCTGTCCAGGGTGCAAAAACTCTTTCGCAATAGCAATCCTGTCTTTCATTGAGGAGATGATACAATATTTTCATTCCCAGATGGGACATTCCGATTTCATAAGTATCGGGGAAGCAAAAAGCAAATCTTATATTAACGCTTTTAGGGTCCTTTATTATACTGTTCCATTCATTACCTGTATATCTTGATGGTTTTTCAACACTTTTCAATAATGCATCCGAAAGTTTTATCCCCATTTTATCTCCAATTCCGCAACGGAATAAATGAATTACCCCTTTTCAGAATTGGGATAAAATCGATTTATTACCCGTACCACAAATAAGTTTATATATCTAATTTTTTTAAATTCAATTAATCAAAAAGCCAAAAAAAAAGAACAACATACAGGCATTTTGTCCTTGACGAAAATCATCTCGCCAAATACGGTGTTTATTGTTTAATCATGCCTAATTCCTTTTAAGTACAAAAATGTATTCTAACTATTGCCAGAATTTATTATAGCAGAACAAACCTAATATGATAATACAATTTTTTCAAACAGACTAAATATTACAATATATAATATACCCTATATTTTGTTTTTAAAATCAAATACGGTTGAAATCAAGTCTGACATTACTGTCTGGCACGCATACGTATGTATTATCAGCTTATTTTATCCGTATGTCAAGCGTTTACAAACAGTTGCAAGCATAAATAGAAAGGGGCATCAATATGCTAACGCCTTAATGGAGTCATATTTTCCGACAATTAAAAGAGAGCTTATTCAGGATACTAATTTGAAACACCCGAACAAGCTCAGAAGGAAATCTTTAAATATATTAAAATTACTTTACAACTATTTTGGAGCTTTCCGGCTTAAAGCTTATATTCGGAAAGAATCTTCTCAGGCTTATCTGCACTATTTGCAATTATTTTTTCTTCATTTGTGACAAAGTGTAGCAAAGCATCTATCACAACTGTTTCGTTCAACCGGGAATAGCCCTTGTAATAATCAAATGCCTGTCCCGAAACATTTGATAATAAAACACAATCTGACAATTTTGAGACCGGTGAATATTCTGCCCCAGTAATGGCAATAACCTTAAGTCCCTTTTCCTTTGCAAGCTCCAAGGCTTGCACTACCTGTTTGGATTCACCCGACCTGGAAATTGCTACGACAATGTCATCAGAATCGGCAAGATTTACATAGTTCATCCAATATTCAGGAATCATACTGGATGTGCACTTAACGCCAAGGCGTCCCAGCCTGAAATCCATATACATTGCAAGTGGGCTTGTATTACCGACTGCAACAATATGAACCTGTCTGCTGGTTTTTATCAGGTTCGCACATTCCAATAATTTGTCTTGCTCCAAATTTTTGCCTATTGCCAGTATACGGGAAGAAAAAGACTGGAATAAACCGCTGACAGTATCCATCTTAATATTCTCCATATCAACATCCCATACCTGTTTACGCCCTAAATCTCTTGATAAATCAATCCTCAACTGGTAGTAACCCTGATAACCTATGTGTTTGCACATTCTTATGACAGTGGCGTCACTTACACCGCTGTAGTTTGCCAACTCTGACACGTTAGCATTTACTGCTTTTTCAGGATTTTCAAGAATGAAATCCGCCACTTTCTTTTCTGCATGAAATATATTATTATAATTTTCTTTAATGGTTTCTATTACTGTCATTCCTTGATTAGTCTCCATATTTTTTCTCGTCCCCCCTAACTTAATTTCAAATAATTTAAAATTAATGTCTTCTGGTAATTGAAGATATTATATAGTAATTTTACTGATTTGGTACTTTATTTAATTTCAGCTATAAAATAATATATCATATAAACCAGAAATAAAAGTACCCTTAATTTTGAGAAATTTTAATAAATTGGTAAATGCCATTTTCTCCGATAATTAATATTTGTATGTTAAAACCTCTAATACCAGTAATAAGGAGTCCAAGTAAACCTAAATGTAAAAGCAGAAGGATTTCGAATGTACATCCGAATACCTTCTGTTTTTACTCATCATATTATGAAGGAAGTGCCGGTAAAAAACCTCCGACAAATGCATCCCCAAGACCTATTGTTGTTACTTTTTTCTCTTCAACCCGCACAGATGGGATACAGCAAACTTTATCACCCAGAAGTATTTTTAATTCATTGGCAAAAACTGAGCCTTCTTCTTCCTGGCTAAGTCCATCCGTCTCCATGTAATTTTCTTCAGTAAAATCATCTCCAAATCGGAAACGTGTTGTCGCCATATTAACGCCGCCTTTAAGTGCTTTTGCTACACTCGTGGCATTTTCACCATAAGCAAGTGCCCAATATTTTGAATGAACAACTATTAAAGGTACATGTATTAATCCTCCTATATCCGCCAGTGCCTCCACCATATCCCGTGGATTTAACAGATTCAGCTTTCTTCCCAGATAATGCTGCAGCTCATCTTCATTTAAACTATAAATATTGATCCGTCCTGCCAAAGCCACTTGAACCATTTTACTAAAGCTGGAATCATAAAAGCAGGCATCCTCATAATAAACTAATGCATCCTGCGGAAGATTATTCATGATTTTCAGTAGAGCTTTCAGTCTTTGAGCAAGTAGGTCTTTGTTTTGCATTGCATTGAACCCGGAAATAAGAAACACCTTTGCGTGAGCTACAAGATCAGATAATTCCTCATTAAGTTTCATTAACATATTATCATAATCGTTATTATATATTATACGATTTGCCCGGTTGGTGCAAATATCAATATCCCCGGCCCGGACTCTGGTATCCTTACTGAATTGTACAATTAAATGAGGATATGAGCTATCTTTTATATTGCTGCACACATAGGGGCTGTCCTTTGGAAGCAGTCTGCGTACGTCATCATTTATAGTAACAAGATGAAGAGCAGAGGTATAACCCATTTTTTGCATTGCTATGGCAGCCCTTACAGCTGTTCCACCAAGCGTAACTTTATTCTCGAAATTTTGAGTAAAGCACTCAATAATTTCCGGTGAGGAGACAAAGCGCTCTCCGCCACTCTCAGACTTTAGAAATCCGAGGATCGAAATCACTAAATCACGCTCACTGGCTATCTCTATATTGGTGGATAATTCAAAATCCCGGATGTGGTACCTGAGTATCATACCCTCGATAACGTCAGAATCCCACACTATTTCATAATCGATATTATCCCCAAGACCCAAAACAATCTTTTCCTTCATTATTTAGCCTCCCCTATGTAATTATGCACCCTGGATAAATTACTAATAGAGCTTTGCTTTATCTTCTGCATTGAAGAGTGCTATCTTCTGATAGGCAACCTCTTTCATAGCAGCGATACAAGGAGGATAAATTGAATTTGGTTCTCTGAGCACAGGATTAGCAAGAACTTCACGGCATTTCTTATAAAATGCATCTTTGATATCACTTGAAATATTGATCTTATTTATTCCCAATTTAACCGATTGCGCAATTTCACTGTCTTTATTGGCAGAACCCCCATGGAGTACCAATGGGATATTTACTTTTGACTTTATTACTTTAAGTAACTCCAGCTCCAACTCAGGCTTCATATCTTTTGGATAAATTCCATGAGAAGTACCAATCGCAATTGCTAAAGCATCAACACTTGTAGCTTGAACAAAAGCTACTGCATCTGTAGGATTTGTATAGATAATCTTTTCTGCACCTGCTTCAGCTTCCGGGCCTGTAGTACCAATGGTTCCCAATTCGCCCTCTACAGAAACATTCACAGCATGAGCGAGTTCTGCTACTTTTCTGCAAATTACTATATTATCTTCAAGAGAATGAGTAGAAGCATCTATCATAACAGATGTAAAACCACTCTGTATAGCCTCCATAACCTGATCAATTGTTGATCCGTGATCCAGATGGATACATACAGGAACTGTTGCCTTATGAGCCTCCTCAATAACTGCCTTTACAAAGGAATCCCGTACAAAGCTCAGTTCATCAGGATGGATTGCGATAATAACCGGAGACTGTTTTTCTTCACAAGCCTCCATAATACCTCTCAGAATCATATTACTGCTTGTGTTGAATGCCGGAACAGCAAAATAATTAGTATTTGCAACGGCAAGTAAATCTTTCATATTCATTAACATATAAACTACCTCCATAAATATATTTTTATTGTAAATAAAACAACAATAGACAAGTTTTTAACTTTTAACAGCACCAGCGGTCATACCTGCAATAAAATAACGTTGCAGGAACAGGAAAAGAATAAGAACCGGCAGACAACCAAGTATACTCATAGCCATCATTTCATTCCATTCATAGGAATGCTGACCCATTAGCAACTGTATGCCTATCGGGACAGTTCTCATCTCATTTGTTTTTGTCAGCGTAAGTGCAAACAGATACTCATTCCATGCCTGCATAAATGTGTAAATTCCAGTAGAAACTATACCTGGCAAGGAAATTGGTACAAGTACCTTCCACAATGAGATAAAAGAGTTGCCTCCATTCACAAGTACAGACTCATCCAATTCTTTAGGCAAAGTATTAAAATACCCTGTCATCATAATAATTGCGTAAGGAAGAGTAAAAACCATATATGTAAATACTAATGCAAAATAAGTATTATACATCTTTAGTGTAACAATAAGGCCAAAGTAAGGAATTAACAGTGTAATTGGCGGAACAGCCTGTACATTGATAATAATCATATTCAGTGGTTTTTTAAATTTGAAATCGTACCTGCTGATACCATATGCCGCCAGAATTCCGACAATCAGTGTAAGAATAGTGACCAGAGTAGAAACCAGATAACTGTTTATAAAAAACCGCACCTTTGCCGAGTCGGTAATAATCGACTTATATGCTTCAAAAGAAAAGGATTTGGAGATAAAACTCGGTGGATACGCAAAAATTTCAGGGTTGGGCTTAAATGAACACACTGCCATCCAAACAACAGGAAATCCGGCATAAACAGCACCAATCAAAAGAGCAATTATAATCAATACTTTGGTAATCTTTTCTTTGAAAGGTTTTGAAAACATTCTAATCCCCCGCTTTCTGATACTTGACATAGAACAACGCCATACACATTGATATAATCAAAACTATGACTGCACTAGCTGATGCTTTGGAAAACTCATAGGAACTAAATGCCAGCTTGTATGTGAAAGTACTCAGCATTTCAGTAGAATGAATCGGCCCACCACCAGTAGTCATCCATACCAACGGAAATTGTTGTATTGTCCATATAAAATCCAACATGGCCATACTGACGATAATTGGCTTAAGTTTCGGGATTGTAACATATCTGAAGCTTTGAACATTATTTGCACCATCAATAGTTGCCGCCTCATAAAGTTCATTAGGAATACCCTGAAGACCGGCAAGAAGACTTATCATGAAGAAAGGATAGCCCGACCAGATATTTATATATGTAAGAGCATGTAGTGCAAATTGACTTGAGCTAAGCCATTCTATTTTACTGCTCACAATGTCAGCTGAAGTGATTATGTAGTTAACAATACCATTGGGATTTAACATTAATCTCCACAATATTGCAATGATAGTTGCTGTAAATACCCACGGCAGCACGTAAATAACCCTGAAAATCGACTTGGTAACGGGTTGAAGCACCCTTGTATTTAAAAGCATTGCAAATGAGAGTCCAAGTATAAAGTGGAAAATAACACTCATCACTGTAAAATAAAGTGTATTAAAAATTGCCTGATGAAAAGTACTGTCTGAAAGAATATCTGTATAATGCGAAATTCCTGTAAAAACCGGGTTTTTACTCATTATTACATTGTCTTTAAATGAATATAGAATTACCATTATTATAGGAATAAGCATCAATACTGTCATTAAAATAATTGTTGGTGACAAATAGGCGTACGGAGAAAGTTTTTTTATTACTGCCTGCAGCGTACTTTTCTTTGATTTTTTAGCAATACTGCTATCTATTATCATAGGAAGCCTTCTCCTTTTCAGTAGTCTTGGGATTGGAAATTGCACGGCTGTTACCGCCGTGCAACTCCGGTCAAACAACGAATATTACTAGAAGTTCTTTTCCCAGTCAGTTTGTGCTTTCTTAAGAGTATCTTCGATCGACTGCCTGCCGTCCAGCAGCAGTTGTAACTGCTCGTCAAAGGATCTCATTAGCTGTTCAGCAACAGGCAGACCTACAAACTCATTTGCAGGATATCCTGCCTTATAGGTAGCAAATGCATTTGCGAATAATTCATCTGTTCCTGTGAAATCAGGACTTGAATTAACATTTCCAGGAAATGCATTTGCTATTGTTGAGAGCTTTGAGTTTACACTTTCA
Organism: Eubacterium sp.; assembly: GCA_029266335.1. Taxonomy (GTDB): domain Bacteria; phylum Bacillota; class Clostridia; order Acetivibrionales; family DSM-1351; genus Ruminiclostridium. The sequence continues at coordinate 40,599 of JAQSXC010000015.1, forward strand.
CTCATAAGGAATGAAACGAGTTTCCAGGCTTCATCCTTGTGCTTGCTGTTTTCAGCAACACCAATACCCCATGATGCATATGGCATACCTCTTTTTCCTGTATAATCATCCTTAGCAGGAAGAGCAGTAACTACGAAGTTCAGATTAGGATTGCTCTTACGGATAGTCTTAATGTGAGCCAGAGAGTCAACCATCATACCAACACGTCCGTTCGTAAACTCTTCAACCTTGTCCTGTTCGGCCATCGTGAATGAACCGGGAGCAATTGAACCATCATCATACAAGGCCTTAACAAACTCAATGGCACTTTTAACATCTGCATTGGTCAAATCAGGCTTTCCGTCTTTCAGCATACTTGCCCCTGAGGCCCATGCCCATGACATAACATCATTCTGAATACCGTTAGGAGCTTCTAATGAAAGTGGAAGAATCCAACCATAAACATTGTTTTTAGCATTTGTGAGTTTCTTGGCAGCTTCACGGAATTCAGTTCTGGTAGTCGGCATCTTTGTGATTCCTGCTTTGTTCATAAGGTCCTTATTGATGAAAACAGGGTAAACATAGTTTACTACCGGAATCATATATGTAGCATTGTTTAATTTGACTTGTGATGCAAGCTGACTATCATCATAATTATTCTTCTTCATCAAATCTGTGAGGTTGGCGATAGCTCCCTGCTTAACAAAGTCACTAACCCAAGCTCCATCCAAACCAACAACATCAGACATCGTTCCTGCAGCAGCTCCGGCAACAACCTGCTGCTTTGTAGAAGCATACGGTCCACTGATAAGTTTAACTTTGATGCCTGCATTTTCTCCTTCAAATTCGTCCATAAGTCCTCTTAATGCATTCTCAGCAAGTTCTGGTTCCCACCATTGAGCAAACTCAAGGGTAACCGCGTCTCCCGAACTAGCTACTGTCGAGGCTGCTGCCGTTTCTGTAGAGGATGGGGTACTAGTTGAAGAATCTGTTCCTGCTGAACTGCTACTGCTGCCACAACCAGCTGCCAGAGCAGCAACCATAGCCGCAGATAATAAAAGTCCTAAAATTTTTCTTTTCATTACTTCATTCCCTCCTTAAATTAAGTATGTTTACTAGGTTCTAAAATCATAATAGTCCTTCCAAATTGATTTGTCAAGAAATAAAATTTTATTTTGCAATATAAATTGTTAATTTTACCATTAAATATTATATATATTGATATATATTTGTGCTATTTTGCTAAATACCATTGTGTTTTGCTCTATTTTTAAATCATTTATGTAAAATTTTATTTCTTCATGAAATTTTATGTTTTGTATTGAGGTAGTATTAGAAGAAAAAAGAGTATAAAAAAAACACACTGCATCATATAAAATGGTGTGTTTTTTTCTATACAGAATATTTTTATTTAAGTATTAAGGGACAGCTAAATAATAACCCACTAAATCTCTGTGGGATGATAACAGTTTCTTAATAAATTCCAGACATCTTCGACTGAGACTATGAATTGTCTTTCCATGGTTTTACTGCCGTTTTCAAATACTACCAGGAATTTATCCTTCCAATCGTATAAGGAAATATGCCTCTTTTCATACTCCTCAGCCATGGAGCCTGAAAATATATCCTTCAGCTTTTCATTATCATGTACATACCCGTAAATATACATCATCCCATTATAAAATGCCGGTAAAACTGTTTTAAAAAAAGTAGATTCTTTAGAAAATTCAATTACCACACTTATTTCAGGTCTTCCATGTGGTACAGCACGCAATTCTGGTACTATGGTACGGAAATGATTTGAAGGTATATAATCATTCAGAGCTATGTGCGGTATATCACTATGATCTTGTTTGACCATGAACTCCCCCCTCTCCTGCCGGGTGCAAAAACATAATTACCTTTATTAATATCCGGTTTTATTTTATTTTCTCATCCATAGAAATGCTTTCCTTTTCTCCAAGCAAATCCTCCAGTACTGAGGAGAATTCTTTTACCGCGGACAGCTTCATACCCGAAAGAATAGTTCTTACCCTGTCCGGAAGGCTTTTTTCAACAAAACCCAGAAAGGCTGCCAGTAAAAGGCCATTTGCCCTTCCATGATCTATATCCTTATAATAAGTGAGGGAATAACCCATTGCATGTACTGCAGTTGTTCCGGTATTTGCAATAACCATACCGGCCAGAGTTGAAGCATACAGCAGGCTTTCACGCTGTTCCCGTGTCAGTGACCTGTTCTTCAATGACTCAAAGCAGGAAGCAATCAATCTTATGCTTTCCATGGCAAGGCTGTCAGAGATTGTGGATGCCCTGTTGGACAGCATCCCCTCCACTGAATGGGAAAGGGCATCAATTGCGGTATTTATTGTGGTTGTATATGACAGTCCTTCCATATACCTTGCATCAAGGAAAGCCAGCTTTGGAAAAATGACCGGGGATGCTATGCTTGTTTTTGTTTCAGCCTTGTGGTTTGTGAGTATGGAATACTGGGTAACCTCCGAGCCTGTACCTGCAGTTGTCGGTACAAAGGCCATGGGAAGAACATCTCCGGAATAAACACCGGAAAACAGGTCCTCTTCCCTTATGTCCTGCCTGGCCAGCAGTGCCATGGCCTTTGCTGCATCCATTGGTGAGCCGCCGCCAATGGCTATAACAAAGTCGGCCGAGTTTTCTCTGGCAAAGGCTGCACCGGCATATGCACATTCTATGGTGGGATTTGCCATTACACTGTCGAAAATGACATATTCCTGTTTATTGGCATTCAATACAGCTATGACATCTACAAGAGAACCGTTAGCCTTTGCAGAATGCCTGCCTGTGACTATGAGAGCTTTTTTTCCCATATCGGCCAGCAGCCCGCTGTTGGCGGCGATGCAGCCGTTCCCCATAATTACCTTTGTCGGCATATAGTACAATTTACTCATAAATATCCCCATGCCCAGCATTTTGCTCAAAACGCAATGATAGAAATGGCATGGGCACGGTACCTCCTTTATTTATTATTAAAATTTCTTTCAACCTTGACCTCCTCAATAAGTGAATAGCTATGGCAGGTTTTCTTTTGCAAGCCTACATTAAATAATCCATAACTAATATTATATTTATTATATGATAAGCTGATAATATCAAAGTAATTCATTATCAACAACTGTCAAAACTCTATCCACTTTTGCCATTTCTTCACGAATTTGTTCAGGAGTGATAATAAGAGGAGGTGCTACAAGAATCATGTTTTCATGAGAATATGTCATAAAGCCCTCTTTACCCAGCTTTCCTATAATTGACTTCATAACAGCTTTTGGATCACTGCCGTAAGGAACCAATGGTTCACGGGTTTTCTTGTCCTTTACCAGTTCTATTGCTGAAAACAAACCGATATATCTGACATCACCGACGCTTGGATGTTTTTCCTTCAGGGCTTCAAGTTCTTCACCCAGAACCTTTCCGCTTACATTAACATTTTCTAGTACATTGTTTTCCTGATAGAATTCCAGACAGGCTATTCCTGCTGCACAGGCCAATGGATGACCGCTGTAGGTCAGGCCGCATTTCAGCACATTTTCATCAAAGAATCCGGCTATCGGCTTGCTTACGGCTACACCACCCAGTTGAACATATCCGCAGGTGACGCCTTTTGCAAAAGTAACAAGATCAGGCTTGACATCCCAGTTTTCAAAGCCGAACATCTTGCCTGTTCTGCCAAAGCCAGCCATAACTTCGTCACAAATGAGCAGTATTCCATAGTCATCACATATTCTGCGTAAACCCTTCAAATATCCGACCGGTGGAATAATTACTCCATTTGAACCTGTAATTGTTTCAAGCACAATGGCTGCAACATTATCCGCCCCCTCATATACCACCTGCTCACGAAGCTTTGCCACATAGTAATCCGAAGCTTCCTTCTCAGATGCAAAAGCAATTTGTTCACGGTATATATATGGATCGAAGAATTTTACAAAGCCGGGAATACCGGGTTCTAAAGGATATCTTCTGGGCTCGCCCGTAAGATTTCCTGCACCGTATGTAGAACCGTGATAGCTGCGGTAGCGCGAAAATATTTTGTTACGTCCTGTAAACATGCGGGCCATTTTTACAGCATTTTCATTGGCATCTGCCCCACCGTTGGTAAAAAACACTTTTCCCATATTGTCGGGCATAAGATCAATTATCATTTTAGCCAGCTTTGCCCGAGGCTCGCTTGCATAGCTTGGAGATATATAACAATATTTTTCTGCCTGTTCCTTAATTGCATCAATAATTTTACGGTTTCCATGTCCTACATTTAAATTTACCAGCTGTGATGACATATCAGAATACCTGTTGCCGTCCAAATCCCAGAAGTATATACCCTCTCCCTTCTCGACAGGAATTGGATTCAAGCCTTTCTGTTTTGACCAGGACTGAAGGTTGTAATTTATTGATAAGCTTTTGATTTCTTCCTTATTCATAGTATGAGACCTCTTTTCTTTATAATTTTAGGTTGATTATAACGCATTTGTTCAGCGGAAAATTTTTCGACTGTAGAAAAATTTTCTTACCTTAGTCGCGTTTCAATGAGGCAAAGGTGCCCAAGTTTTCCACAAGGTGACCCCAAGGACACCTTGTGGACAGCAGCATGGAATATTTATTGCCTTATTATATCACTGGCAGCCGGCACATTATACGCTCTTAGATACAAAGATTTCTATGCCTCAGCCCAATAAAATTCCCTGGGCTCAGATTATTAGTGCCAATTGTATATCACCGGATAAATCCCGATTTTGACCTTAAAGTAAATCCCGGATAAAAAAAGCCAGCATAAGTTTCAGCTTGTTTTCATAATCAAAGTCACACTTCAGTATTTCTCTGATTCTTTTGATTTTATAGTTAACCGTGTTCCTGTGAACAAAGGTCATTTGAGCTACCTCCTGAACACTTGAGTTGTGCTCGAGATAACAGCGCAATGTTGTCATATAATCTGTTCCGTTTTTCTGATCAAACTCTTCAAGTTCTCCAAGACTTTCCCTATAGATTTCAGACAGAATATTGCTGTCGTTTACCGAAACAAGCAATTTGTATAATCCCATGGTCTGGTAATGAACACTTTTCTTATTATGGAGCTTTGCGATTCTAAGCCCCATAACAGCTTTATTGTAGGCATCCGAGATAAAGAGATATCCTTTTCCGGTGGGACTGACTCCCGCATGGAGCTTGTACTGTACTCCATGCAGCTCGCATATTTTTTGCAGCATATCTATAAACTCATCTATTTGCTTTTCAGAATATTCCTGCAATATAACTATCATTTTTCTGTCGTAGAAAAACAGGCTGAACAGTCTTCCTGTCTTATTCAATAATCTTTGAGCCTGAAGCCGTAGATTCCTTGTTTCATCTTCGCTCAATACACTGTCATTATGGTAAACAGGCTCAAAGGCCACAACTGTGTACATGGAATCAGGATAAAAACAGCGCCTTTCAAGTGTGGGTTTATAGACTTTTTCCTCCTGAGGCATAAAAATAAGATTTCTCATTGCTGTGGCCAACCCCATTTCTATTTCTTCACTTGCCACTATTCTATGGCAAAAGTCATAAGTAATATCTATGAGGCGTACCGACCAGGGTACGGTAAACAATGGGAGACTTTGTTCCTCGCAGAATGCAATAACCTTATCAGGCACTGATTCTATATATGGACCAAGGTTCAAAACCAGTCCGCTGGCTTTCTTTTTCAGCACTGAGGAGGCAAACTCAAGCATCCAGTCATTCCTTAGCTGCTGAGCTATTCCCGTTGTAAAAACAAGTTCGTTACCATGCAGAAAGCTTGGTACCTCTCTATCCTCAATCATATGAACCCATCTTACGAAGTTTTCCATGCCGGCAGCACCAGCCAGAAGCTTCATACCATAAGTAGCTTCAACATTTGCACATAGTTTTGCAAGAGTAATTGCCATAACCTCACCTCTATACCATTAATTTTTTAATGAGAATAAGTCTTTCTTTTTTTATTAAGCATGATAATCAGCCTTTATAAATCAATAATTTATAATACGCTGGCAATGATTTTGTCCATAATGGGTTTATTAATGCGTTTGCCGGGAGTTATTGCACCATTTGGACAGACATGCAGACAAAGGTGGCAGCCGGCACATTTTTTACCGGAGAGGGCAGGCTTCCTTTTATCCGCTTCCCATATAATGGCCTGGTGTCCTGCATCATAACATGAGATATAGCAGCGTCCGCAGCCAACACATCTATCGCGGTCAAACTTGGGGTATACTATTGTATCTCTGTTAAGGAGTTCTGCCGGAACCATCTGCGGTAGTGCTTTACCGACCAGTTCCTCCACACTTTTATAGCCATTTTCTGCCATGAAGAAGGAGAAACCTTCAATAAGATCATCAATAATTCTATAGCCATATTGCATTACGGCAGTGGTTATCTGTATGTTGGCACAGCCCAGAAGGATAAACTCCAAAGCGTCACGCCAGGTTTCTATTCCTCCCATACCACTAAGGGGTATGCCCGCCAGGTCCTTATGCACAGCCATATCATGTATGAAACGCAATGCTATAGGTTTTACTGCCTTTCCGGAATATCCCGATACGGCTGATTTACCATCAACAGCAGGGGTGGCAGCCAAACCTGACAAATCTATGCCCGTAATACTTTTTATAGTATTTATGGCTGCAATTCCATCTGCTCCGCCCTCCACAGCCGCCATGGCAGGTATCTCCATATTTCCCAGGTTCGGAGTCATTTTCGCCAGTATTGGAAGCTGTGTACCTTTGCGGACACATTCTGTATAATGCTTTACCAAATCAGGGTTCTGGCCCACATCCGACCCGAGATTTTCACCGCTCATATGAGGACAGGAAAAGTTACACTCAATAATATCCGCACCAATTTCGGTAACTGCCTTGGCAAGGTAAGTCCACTCTTCATCAGTCTGTCCCATGATGGAAGCAACCAGTATCTTATTCGGATAATCAGCCTTCAGCTGCTTCATCCACATGAGGTTTTCTTCCAACGGATGCTCTGCAATCTGTTCCAGATTTCTGAAGCCTATAAAAGGTGTTCCCTCTTTTCCGATGGTATCAAACCGGGGTGATACCTCTTTAGGTTTCAACACACCTATAGTTTTAAATACTACTCCCGCCCAGCCCATTTCAAGCGCTTTGGCACACATTTCATAATTGCTGGCAACTATTGATGAAGAAAGAAAAAAAGGATTTTCACATCTTACTCCGCAGAATTCAATTGACAGGTCAACCTCCGGCAAAGCTTCAGGAGACTTAAAGTTTTCGGTTAAATAGCGTTTAATAGCTCCGATTCTGACCGGTGAGTCAGTTCTGATACAGGCTGCTTCACACTTCCCCTGAGCCGCAACCGCTGTTTCATTTGCTTCACAGTCGCCGGCACTCACCCTGGCAGCAGCACCCTTAAGATTATCAAACCGCAGAGCACGTATCATTCTTGCCGGGTCCTCCCCCGAGGTACAGGCTTCAGTACAGGGAGCTTCATGGCATAATAAGCATCTGGCCGCTTCTTCAACTACTGTTATCTTGTTTAATATGATTTTTTCTGATGAATACATACCAACCAACTCCTTTCTTTATTTTCTGCAAACACGCTTAACGAATTTACCCCAGCCGGGCTCCCCTATAAAATCACCGTTATCATATACAAGTCTTCCTCTCGAATAGGTCTGAACCGGATATCCGTGAAGCGAAACGCCCTCCCATATTGTATGGTCATAGTCGGAATGCATATTGTCACATTTAATGGTAAAATTCTTGTCCGGATCGTATATAACGATATCTGCATCGGCTCCGGGAGCAAGTGTACCCTTGCCGGAACAACCGAATATTTTTGCAGGATTTGCGGCACATACTTCAACAGCCTTGTTAAAAGTTATTTTTCCTTCATTTGCTGCTGAAAGCATATAAGGATACATATTTTCAATACCGGCACAGCCGTTTGGTATTTTTGTGAAATTATCCTTACCCCAGTCCTTTTCATAGCTCTGGAACGGACAGTGATCGGTAGCAACAGTTGATATATCACCTCTTCTGATTGCAGCCCAGAGTGCGGCCTGGCTTTCAGTACCCTTCATAGGCGGTGAGCATACGAAATTGCGTCCATCTTCTCTTTTATATACATCATTTGTAAAGTGTAGATACTGAGGACAGGTTTCTGCATAAACCTCATAGCCTTCATCACGGGCTTTTGTAACTGCCTCTACACCTTCCTTGTTAGCAAGATGTACTATATATAATGGAGCGTTGTGTGCTTTTGCCCAGTGAATTGCACGATTGTCCGCCTCAGCCTCAACAAATTCTGGACGGCTCATGTAATGGTACCAGGCTGAGGTTTTTCCCTGAGCAAGGAATTCGGAAATTCTTATATCTATCAGGTCGGGATTTTCGGCATGAACATTTGTAAGTACTCCGGTTTCCTTTGATTTCAACAGAATTCTGGCAAGTGTTCCGTCATCCACCATCATTCCTTCCTTTTTATAAACCATAAAACATTTGAAGCTGGGAACACCATACTCCACTGCTGCCTCGAATTCATCCAGAAGCGCGCCGTCTGCCAGATCTGTGATTGCACAGTGGAAGGCAATATCGACACAGGCCTCTGGTTCAGCCATTTTACGGCGGGCTTCAACAGTTTCAATTATTCCCTGACCTTTTCTCTGGATGGCATAATCAAAAACTGTTGTCGTACCTCCGCAGGCTGCTGCCCGGGTGCCTGCGAGATAGCCGTCGGCTGATACTGTTCCTCCGAAGGGCATTGCCAGATGTGTATGCACATCTATGGCACCCGGCAGAACCAGTTTTCCTGATGCATCAACCACTTTTGCGTTTACCTCGGGAAAGCCCTTTCCTATAAATGCAATCTTTCCGCCCTTAACAGCTATATCTGCCTCATAGCTTTCGGTTGGAGTAATAATGGTACCGTTCTTAATAATTAAGTCCATATTTTTACCTCCTGTCAACGTGATTCTACACGCATAAATACATATTTAATAAGTTATTTTGAAAATAGATTCTGACTGAAAGCCTAAAACGGCGTCTTTGCCGGAAAATCAACCAGGTGACTTTTTAGGTAGGTATAAAATTTATTAATACATAAACTTAAAGTAACAAAAGGGGTAAAGACACTCTTTATCAATAAGTACTTTTACACTTATTAGTATCAAAAAAATTTATCTCTCTCCAATTAAACTGTATTTGAAATACTTATAGTCCATAAAATTTATACATTTCCTAGACAATAAAAAAACAAAGGCACAAGGAGGTGACTCCTTTGCGCCTTTGCATCAGTTTATGTTATTATTAAATTCATTTAAAGTTATTTTTATTACAATATGATTGTTTAATTGTTTTGTATTTTAGCACGTAAAAAACCAAAAGTCAAATATGTAATTTAAATTTTCAACCCGTTTTTTGTGGACATACACTGGCAGCCAATCTGATAAAATATCTTTATAAAGCCTTGGCAGCGTATACTTTATTAAAAAAGTACTGTTGCACTGCTTACATATATTACTAAAGGCTCTCATAAATACGCATTTCATCTTCAGCACAATTAAACCCCATGTTTTTAATCCAAAGCATAAAAACCCTAAAGTTACGAATTTGAGTATTGCAACAAATGAATTAATGCTTTACAATGTAAAACATCACAGGCAACCAAATTTAAAACAGCCTGGAGAGCTATAAAACTAAATATCAATTCAAAAATGCAAAGGCGCAGAGAATACATTTCTCTGTGCCTTATTATTTTATCTTGGAGGTTGATAATATGTATGCACCGGAAATTCAAATAGAAAACGTAAGCATGTTCTACAAGGATAATAAAGGAAATGATATTCACGCACTTAATAATGTGAGCATCGATATACAGAAGGGTGAGTTCATTTCCCTTCTAGGGCCATCGGGTTGCGGTAAAACCACGCTTCTCAGGATAATTGCCGATCTGCTTGAACCCTCAAATGGAACAGTCACTGTCTGCGGACAGACTCCAAAGGAGACCAGACTCCAGCAAAAGTACGGAATAGTATTTCAAAACCCGGTTCTATATGATTGGAGAACCGTAAAAAACAATGTAAGACTTCCATTGGAAATGATGAGGATAAACAGGTCAGAACAAAACAACCGAATAGAAAAGCAGCTGGAGCTTGTGGGCTTGTCAAACTTTGCAAATCATTATCCGCACCAGCTCAGCGGCGGAATGCAGCAGAGAGTTGGAATCGCCAGAGCACTTGCCATTCAGCCTGAAATTCTGTTGATGGACGAACCCTTTTCAGCCCTGGATGAATTTACTCGTGAAAAACTGAATGAAGATTTACTGCGTATCTGGAGTAAAACAAATAAAACAGTAATCTTTGTAACTCATAATATATCTGAATCAGTTTTCCTGTCAGACAGAGTCTGTGTACTTTCTCCCCATCCGGGAAGACTTTCAGCAGTAGTAGATATTGATCTTCCACGTCCAAGGACAAGAGAAATTCGTGAAACACCTGAATTCTTCGCACTGGTTTCAAAAATACGGAACAGCTTCGAGGGGGTCTGACATGAATAAAAATAAAACACTGGTATTGCTGGTGTGGTTTTTGGGTATTTTTGCGCTATGGGAGCTTGGGGCGTATTCTCTTGTAAATATTTTTCACGACAAGATGGCCGCTTCAAAGCTTCCCTATCCACACGAAGTAATAATTACCCTGATTAAAAACTGGCAGTCGCTTTCAGAGGCCGGTGCAGTTACATTTTCCAAAGCAGCCACAGGTTTTGCCCTGGGTGCTTCTATAGGTATAATTCTTGCAATTTTAATGAGTATTTCTAAAATAGCAGAACAAATAGCTTTTCCTTACTTGATAGTTTCACAGATGATTCCGGTGCTTGGACTTGCACCCATAATTTTCAACCTTGTCAGAAATATGGATGCATCAAGAATAATAATTGCAGCATATATAACTTTTTTCCCTGTAGCTGCCAATATGCTCAGCGGACTGAAAAGCGTTGATTTGGACAAACGTGAACTTATGTATTCCTATGCTGCTAAAAAACCAAGTGTTTACTTGAAGCTTATGCTGCCCTTTTCCCTGCCGTATCTTTTTGCAGGTCTTAAAATAGCTGCTCCGCTTTCCGTAACAGCCTCCATACTGGTTGATATGCTGGGTTCAAAAAACGGTATCGGAGTTAAGCTGTTGTACTCTCTTTACGGTGGAACTAAAGATATATTCTGGGCTTCAGTTGTCACAAGTGCTCTAATGGGAATTATCAGCTATTTTGCAGTAATCATTGCCGAAAAAATATTAATTCCCTGGCAGAGCGAGACAAAAATGAAAGCAGGTGATACCTGATGACAAATAAAATTAAAAGTACGCTGTGGCCTTTAAGCTTCGGAATTCTTTTACTGCTGGTATGGCAATTCGGAGGGTTTCATGCCCTATTGGATCTAAAGCCCTTCCAATTACCTGTTCCTACAGGCATTGTAACTACACTGGCAAAGAATATCTCCAAGGCATTAAGAGACTGTGGTATCACGGTATCAGGCGCATTGATCGGAATGATAATCGGCTCGGCCATTGGTTTTCTGATAGCTGTAATCGCAACTGTGTTCCCGAAGTGGGGCTATGGAGGTCTGATAGTTGTTTCTGCTTTTAATGCAATTCCCATTGTAGCCCTTTCTCCAATAATGAACCGCTGGTTTTCAACAGGAATGGGCCAGAAGATAGGAGTTGTAACTATAGTGACAATGGCGGCTATGGCAATAAATGCATACCGTGGTCTCAATGATTTGAAGCCTTTTTCCCTGGATCTTATGAAATCATATGCTGCAAACAGAAGAACCGTATTTGTAAGACTTCGTTTGCCCAACTGTCTCCCCAGTGTATTTACTGCACTGAAAATAAATATTACATCTTCAATGATTGCAGCCATAGTCAGTGAATATTTCGCTACTTCAACTTCAGGTCTGGGTTTCGGAATAAAGGATAATCTCCGAAAAGCGGAGATGGCAATGGGTTGGTCCTACATAACCATTGCTGCCCTCGCAGGTATTATATTGTACCTGATTATATCCATGGTAGAACGTCGTGCCGTTAAATGGCACGCTTCACAAAGAATAAAATAAAAATTCATGAAAAGAAAAGAGGAGAGAATAATGAAAAGATATTTATCAGTATTTCTTAGTATTGTACTATTATTAAGCTTCGCTCTTGCAGGATGCGGCAGCAGTAAGGAAGCCTCAACTTCCACTGCAAGCGCAGGTACTGCAGCAAGCGGTTCCACTGAGACAGCAAGCTCAAGCAGCAGTGAAAGCAGCACAACTCCAAGCGGTGAATTGGACAAAATCACCTTACAGCTCAAGTGGCTTCCTCAGTCACAGTTCATGGGCTACTATGTGGCAAAGGAAAAGGGATACTATAAAGAACAGGGTATCGATATTGAAATCCTTCCCGGCGGAAGTGATATCATTCCTGAGCAGCAGGTTTATAACGGTGTTGCAGACATCGGTGTTACCTGGGTTTCAAGTTTGATGAAATATCAGGATCAGGGCTGGGGACTTGTTGAAGCAGCTCAGATCTTCCAGAAAAGTGCTCTCCTTTTAGTTTCAAAAGCCAGCGCAGGAATCAAGACACCTGCTGACCTGAAAGGAAAGAAAGTAGGATCATGGTTTGGCGGCAATGAGTATGAATTATATGCACTGATTGAATCGGCAGGACTTGACAGAGAAAAGGATCTGAAGCTCGTTCAGCAGGACTACACAATGGATCAGCTTATAAATGATGAAATAGATGCTGCATCTGCCATGACTTACAACGAATATGGTCTTTTACTTGAATCGGGTATTAAAGAAACAGACTTAAACAAACTGGATATGAATGAAAATAACGTGGCAATGCTTGAAGACTGTTTATTTGTAAACAGTGAATGGCTTGCAAAAAATGAAGATGTCTTTGTCCGTTTCTTAAAGGCTTCCATTAAGGGCTGGCAGGAAGCATGCAAAGATCCCGAAGCTGCAGGAAATATAGTTTACAACGTAGATAAGAGTGTATCTCTTGAACATCAGGTATATATGGCTAAGGAAGTTGCAAAGCTCGTAGTTCCTGAAGGCTTTGACGCAGCAAAAATCGGCTTTATCGATACAAAAGCAATCCAGCAGACTGCCGATTATGCTTTGAAATACGGTTTGCTTACAAAGTCTGCTGATATTTCCAAATGTGTAAACTCTAAATATTGGGAACAAGCCGTTGCCAAATAATTTAAATAGTTAACTGTGCGGGACTTGCAATGAAACAATTGACATTATGGTCCCTCACATAGATTGGAGGTTGGCATGAAGAAAATTTTGGTCAGCGGCTGCCTCTATGGTTGGCATTGCCGATACGACGACGGTGATATACCCTGTCTGGATGAAAGATTTTTGATTTGGAAGGCAGAAGGCAGATTGATCCCTGTTTGTCCCGAAGTTTTTGGAGGGCTGCCAACACCGCGTCCCGATTCACAGCGAGTTGGTGATAAAGTACTGGCATGTACAGGGTTTGATGTTACGGCAGAGTATGAGGCAGGAGCTTTTGAGGCTGTAAGACTTGCAAAGGAGAATGACATTTCCTTTGCCATAATGAAGGAGGATAGCCCCTCCTGCGGCAGCAAGTACATCTATGACGGCACTTTCACAGATACAAAAATCGAGGGTCAGGGCAGAGCTGTACAGCTTCTCAGAGAAGCTGGCTATCAGATATTAAATGAAACTATGTTGGATCAGGCCGAAAGACTTTTAAAAGAAGTTGAGTGAAAAGTACGTATTATTTTAAAGAAAGATTTTATGAAAAGAATGTTTTTGTTAAAAGAACGTATTTTGAAGTAAAAGCAATTGAAAACTTGAATTTCGGGCTTTCAGCGGGACGCGGCAGAGAATTCTGCCGTGTCTTTTTTGAATTAGTATATTAACTTTAACCTTAAAAGGAGTTTATCCTTTCTGTATGTGGGAAGCTGCCTGACTTAAATCAATATTTGCGGTGGGTTCTTAATGTTCCCGATAATTCCGTCTTTAAGTCCCGGCTCGGTGTTTAGCCAATCCTGCATGCAAGTAAATAAAAGTAACCTTCTATAATTAATAAAGGTGGTAATTTCCTTGTACCAGAAATCTGCAAGGTGGTTTTCTTTTTCATAACCATTTACAAAGCTGTCAAAAAATCGTTTTAGTCTTGTAGAATCATGTAAAGGCGACAACATACCTCCCGTTATATCAAACATAATTCCCTGTGCGGGTGTTGTAATATCCTGTATAAAAAACTGTCTGCCTGCACAGTCAAAATCAATGATTGTAATGTTTCTGTTTAACACCAGTATATTTCTCTGATGATTGTCATTATGAATGAAACCATAGTCATCCTGACTTTTTGGCAGTGTGTCCAGATAGTCTTCCATTTCGGACCACGCTGCTTTTACAAAGGAGTCCTTACACCAGTTCTTAAAGAATGCCAGTTCCGATTTGCAGGTAAGATTGCTGTCACTATTCCCCTCTGAAAAATTCTTTGTCAACTTATGAGACTTACCAATAATTTTACCCCATTCTGTTGCTAACTCATCAGTTAACTCAGGACTTTCCGGATTCCTTCCCTCACAAAATTCCATAATATATGCAATATAAACATGTTTGTTGTCCAGGCTTGTTTCATATAGATTTCCGTTCTTATTCCTGACAGGATATGCAAGTTTAATGCCGCTTTCTCCAAGATGATTTGCATATCTGACACGAATCTCAAGGGACTGCAGCTTATCAGATTGATTTTCAGGTATTGCTAGAATTTTTACTACCCTCTTACTGTTATTAGAATTATAAGTATACACCGTTCCATCCGAATCTTCACGACCACCACCAAGAAATACAAGTTCTTTCGGGTCAATTGAAAGCTTATCACATATTTCAAACATTGCCTTTTCAGTTATTTTTATCATACTGTTTTCCTCTTTAAGCTTATATTAAATTACCATGACTCATTCCTTATTTTA
>JAQSXC010000016.1 GCA_029266335.1 Eubacterium sp.
GCATTATAGGAGATATGTAAAACATTTCCTAGACAATAAAAAACTTTTGAATTTATGCGCGTGCCAGATTTTCCTTGGCACATTACTGCTTTAAAATATTTATTGCCGGGAAATGCACTTGCGCAAACAAAAGTGGCTTTGCCACCTTTGTTACATATATAATTTCTATTCCATTTGCTGCAAATCCCTAATATAATAATATATGTTATTGCACAATATTTAAAATTTTTTAAGATTAGGATGGTGGTCTTTTGCATAAAAGATATTCTATGGTTTTTTGGTTAATGATTCTTATAACCTTTTCCCTGAGCGTGAACAGTGTTGTATTTGCTGCAACAGGCAATAAATTGGATTTCTATCAATTGGAAAATTATATTATTCCCAGCAGTAATAAAGTAGTACTTAGCGAAAAAGATCTGTACGAATTAAGTGCCTACTCTCTTGATATTGCAAGAAACGAAATATTCGCACGACACGGATATGTATTTAAAAATGAAAGCTATGCAGATTATTTTTCAACCATGCCCTGGTACAAAAAAAATTCAAAATTCAAAGAATCAATGTTAAGCAGTATTGAGAAAAAAAATACAGAATTCATCAGAAGCTATGTCAATAAACTTCGGTCCAATTTTAAAGAGGTTAAAGGAAAGAATATAACAATTGATTTAAATGGAGACGGAATAAAAGAAAATATTGCCCTCACCTGCACCACAGGCAGTGACAAATATTCACTTAAAGTGAATAAGGCGTCAATTTCCGGAACCGGTGACAATCTGGATGGAGTAATGTATATTGCTGATATTGATACAAAGGACAAATACAAAGAAATAGCAATTACAGAGTCTGGCCCCAGTGCTGATTATAATACATACTTCTATTATTATAACGGCAGCAGGTTAATATTCATGGGTAAGGTTCAGGGCAGCGACTTCAGTATCAAAGCAAGCGGTACTGGAAGCTTTACAACCAAAACCAGGGGTTCAATTCTGCAGACATGGTTTTATACCGATGAGTATAAACTGAATTCAGACCATACACTGTCCAATTTAGTAAAAAAGTATTATAAAATGAATACCATCATTACAGTAAAAAAACCGCTGAAGTTACAGAAATCACCCACCGATCCGGCTGTTGCCACAACTTTAAAGGCAGGTGAAAAGGTTCTGCTTTCGGACACGGACAATAAAAAGTGGTGTGCCATCGAAACTTCAGGAGGCATTAAAGGCTGGTTCAATGTCGAACCCTTTGACAAAATTGAAGGTATCTCTGCAAGTGAATACTTTGATGGGCTAAGCTATGCGGATTAACGGGAAAATGAAATTAAATGTATTAATATAGTAAAGATCCGGTCTGAAATTTCATATGCTTTCTGTTCAAATGAACGTGAAGCATATGAAATTTCAGGCCTTTTTATCTACGGTTTTTGCTTAATTTATTTGTTTTTGTTTTCCTTCAGCAAATCTCTTATTTCTGTAAGTAGCTGGATTTCAGGCGCTGGAGTAGATGCTGCCGGCTTTTCCTCTTCCTTCTTTTTTCTTCTCAATACATTAATCACCTTGACCATACAGAATACAACAAATGCAATTATAATAAAATTAATTACCTGCTGAATAAAGGCTCCATAATATATTGCGGCTTCTCCTTCCCCGGCATTTTGAGGAAATTTAAAGTCTGAAAAATTAATTCCGCCTATCATAAACCCGATAGCAGGCATTATTACCTGATTTACAAGTGATGTCACAATAGCTGTAAATGCCGACCCAATAATAATTCCCACTGCCAGATCAATAACGTTGCCACGTGATATAAACTCCTTAAACTCAGATATGAATTTTTTCATATTAGCCTCCATACGATGTTTTTTTATTATTCGATTTTGATATACTGACTCATTTCTATATAAAGTATACACAAAAGCCTTTTAAAAGATCAATAGGACATAAAATCAACAGGTCAAAACCGAAAGTGATAAAGATCAGATTGGATCATCAATATACAACTACAAAGGAAAAACAAATACACCTCCAATTATACCCGTTCTGAACGGATCTATTTGGAGGTGCTGAAAATTGAGGGTTTATAGGGTTGTTGATATTAGAGTTTTTAGCATATTACATTATCCTAAATAAATTATCCCAGGATTTTTTTCAAATCAGCATCAGGTGTTGAAACCGGGCTGATGTTGAAGTTTTCTACCAATATGTTAAGAACATTTGGAGAGATAAATGCAGGCAGTGTAGGTCCGAGATAAATATTCTTTAGTCCGAGTGACAGCAATGTCAACAGGATACATACAGCCTTCTGTTCATACCATGAGAGCACCAGAGAAAGCGGCAACTCGTTGATATCACATTCAAATGCACCTGCAAGTGCTGCAGCGACCTGAATTGCACTGTAAGCATCATTACACTGACCCATATCCATTATTCTTGGAAGTCCGCCGATTTCACCGATATCAAGGTCGTTGAAACGGAATTTTCCACATGCAAGAGTCAAAATAACTGTGTCTTTAGGAGTCTTCTGTACAAACTCAGTATAGTAGTTTCTTCCAACCTTTGCTCCGTCACAGCCTCCAACAAGGAAGAAGTGCTTTATAGCTCCGGCCTTGACAGCGTCAATTACCTTATCAGCTACTGAAAGAACCGTACCTCTAGCAAAACCTGTTGTAAGAGTGTCTCCACCGTTGATTCCTGTCATTCTCTTGTCCTCAGCGTATCCGCCTAATTCAAGAGCTTTATTTATTACAGGAGTGAAATCCTTATTGTCATCAATGTGAACCATTTCAGGATATGCAACAACTTCTGTTGTAAATACTCTGTCATGGTAGCTTGGCCTTGTAGGCATCAGGCAGTTTGTTGTAAATAGAACAGCACCGGGAAGATTGTCAAATTCCTTCTGCTGATTCTGCCATGCGGTTCCGAAGTTACCTTTCAGATGCGGGTAAGCCTTAAGCTTTGGATATGCATGTGCAGGCAGCATTTCACCATGGGTATAAATATTGATTCCCTTATCCTTTGTCTGCTCCAGCAGCAAATATAAATCATAGAGATCATGACCAGAAATTACTATAAACGGTCCCTTTTCGATTGTCATAGGTACTGCAGTCGGAACTGGAGTTCCGTAAGTTTCTGTATTTGCCTGATCAAGCAATGCCATACATTTGAGGTTTACCTGGCCTGTTTCCATAACTACCGAAAGCAATGCATCAGCATTCAAGTCTTCTCCGATAGCTCTTAAAGCCTTGTAGAAGAAGTTGTTTACTTCATCACTGTTGTAGCCCAGCACCAATGCATGGTAAGCATATGCAGCCATACCTCTGATTCCGAAAAGAATCAAGGATTTCAATGAACGGATATCTTCATTATCATTCCAGAGCTTCTGCATGTCATAGTTAGCTGCAAAAGCTGAACCCAGCTGTGCTTTTTCTTTTTCAATACTGGCAGTCTGTCTTTTTACAGAAGCATTATCGAAGCTTACATTTGTAATAGTAGTAAACAAGCCTTCAATTACCACCTTATGAGTCTGTGCAGTAGGCTGGGCCTTTTCAGCAGCTCTTGCAAGACCTATCAGGGCACCTGTAAGTTCGTCCTGAAAATTTGATGTATCGGCCTTTTTACCACAGACTCCGGCAGCACCTGTACATGCCTTTCCTCCAGCAGTCTGCTCACATTGAAAACAAAACATTTCTGACATAAAAATTGCCTCCTTATATTTAAGTAATAATTTGTTTGCCAAGTTTTTTAATTGACTTTATGTGCTTATTGTACTAGACTTATGGCATCAGGTCGGTTGCATTTGCAACAGGGAGAAAAAATTATGAAAAAATATTTTAAATTATTAAAGACTGTTACTATCTTTGAAAATATAGATGAAAGTCAACTGGATAATCTTCTTGGATGTCTTGGTGCAAAAGTGCAGGAATACTATAAAAATGACATAATCTTTATTGCTGACAGTAAGGTCTCATCAGTAGGAATTATCCTTTCGGGTTCGGCCCAAATTGTTAAGGAGGATGTTATGGGCAACAGAACCATAATGTCCGAGCTGGCAGAAGGAGATATATTCGGAGAAGCCTTTGCATGTGCCAACATTAACAAGATACCTGTGACAGTTTTAACAACAACCGGCTGTGAAGTGCTTTTTATTCAATTTAACCGCATTGTAACCACTTGCACTTCGGCCTGCGGCTTTCATTCCACATTGATTAAAAACATGCTTCAATTGATTGCCCAGAAAAACATACTTTTAAATAACAGAATGGATATTCTATCCCAGAGAACAACCAGAGAAAAGCTGATAGCCTATTTTTCAATGCAGATGAACAAATGCGGATCAAACAAATTTAAAATCCCCTTCTCCAGAGATGAGCTTGCCGACTTTCTCTGTGTCAACAGAAGCGCACTGTCCAGGGAACTTTGCAATATGCGTGACGAAAAGCTTCTGGCCTTTAATAAGAATGAATTTGATATCAATAAAATAAACTTTATAGATCAGTATTAGAATTGTTTTTGGCTGTAATTTATGATATAATCTTTAGCAAAATAAGGTTTGAGGTGCAGATTATGGCTATTATTGACAGAGTGAAATTCGATGGCCTTAGGACCAGAGACTGGATAGTTTATAAACATCCGGCTGAAGATCTTGTATATGGTACACAGCTTACCGTTGGAGAAGGCCAGGCAGCCATTTTTGTAAAAGGCGGCAGTATATGTGACATATTTAATGCGGGTACCTATACCCTGGATGCTAAAAATCTTCCCATACTAAAAGCTCTGGTAAACTTGCCTTTTGGGGGAAGAACGCCTTTCTCAGCTGAGATATTTTTCTTAAATATTGCAACAAAGCTGGACATGTACTGGGGGACTTCGGATCCCATACAGATTATAGACCCCAAATACTATACAAAGCTGCGTGTAAGAGCTTTTGGTCAAATGGGCCTGAAGATAAACGATTATATTAAATTCTTTACCGAGCTGATTGGTGTGGTGGGGCCTTCCGAAATAGTCAAATTTGATGTAATAATGGACTATTTCAAAGGAATACTGGTGCAGAAAATAAAAACCATTATAGCTAATATAATAATAAATGAGAAGATATCTGCCCTGGAAATTACAGCCAGGCTGGATTCAATCTCTCATCTTGCAAAGGATAAAATATCTTCAGAATTCAATAAATATGGTTTGTCCATAGTAAACTTCTTTATTAAATCAATAAACTTTCCTGATGAGGATTTTGAAGAGATAAATGATATTCTGAAAAACCGTGCAGAGTTTGAAATCATGGGAGATAACCGTTATGTAACCAAGCGCTCCTTTGATGTTTACGACAGCGCTGCATCGAATGATTCCGGTATAGCCGGAGCATTTGTAACCGGAAACGTAGGAGCAGGTATTGGCGGATCTCTTATTAATGATATCTCTGCCAAGGTAAATCCCGGTGCAGTTATAGATAATGCAATCGTAAAATGCGTCAGCTGCAACTTTGATAATCCGGCTAAATCAAGGTTCTGCTGTAATTGCGGCAGTACCCTGGAGGCTCCGAAGAAGTTATGCCTTACCTGTGGGACAGAAATACCCGCAAATTCAAAATTCTGCCCCAGCTGTGGAACTCAGACAGGAACAAAAACCTGTTCCTGCGGAGCAGCAATTTCAGGCGGCGCAAATTTTTGTCCAGGATGTGGAAAAAAGATTTAATTTCTTCTATTATAATATAAAAGCTTTAAAGTAAATATTTTATCAAAAAATAATGTGTTAGGGGTTTTTTTATGTCAGATAACATTTGTCCACAGTGCGGTGCTCCAAATGCACCGGAAACAAGTGAATGCAAATATTGCGGAGAGGTTTTCGCTGCCAGAACAGCGGCTGCTCAGCAGGGTTTCCAGAGATCCGCGGGTCAACAGCCTCCTTTTCAGCAGCCGCATAACCAGCAACCTCCATTCCGGCAGCCGGTTCATCCACATGCCGGAGCACAGCAGTTTAACCCGTACCAGCAAATGATTAATGAAGGTATCAACCCTGCCTGGCCTATTAAAAGTAAAATTGCTGCAGGCTTACTGGGAATATTTCTTGGCGGCCTCGGTATTCATAAGTTTTACATGGGGAAAATCGGAATGGGAATCATTTACTTACTGTTCAGCTGGACATTCATTCCCGGTTTGATAGGCTTTATTGAAGGAATTATTTACCTGGCCTCCAATGAACATAACTTCTGTGTTAAGCATCAGGTAAGAACAAAATAGCAAATTAATCTTATATAAAAACACTTGCCGTGTATCATCACCGCAAGTGTTTTTTGTTGCAATATATTTCAAATCAATCTGAATCCATTACGTAACAATATTTGCAGCCATGCAGGCATTTCATACCTTTACAGCTTTTTGAATACACACCTATATCCCGGCTGTGAGAACAGCCGCAGGCTTTCCTTTGCCCTCCGTCCTTTGACTTATTGGTTTTTTCGCCAAAAAGCCTTTCAAGAAATTCTCCATCTATGCAGTGTCCTCTATGAATTCCTTTTATTTTTTCAAGTATGGGGCTTGCACAGGAATATAAAGCAAATCCGTATTTTTGTGAAATCTCAGCCAAGTGAGAAAAAATTTCTGTCTGCAAATTTTCATCAGCGCTAATCAAATCCAGATTGGTTTTTAACAGTCTGTTTCTTACATGCCCGTACATTTCAAGGTACGAGGTAGTAATACGGCACTTTTCCATACCAAGTGCCCTCAAATCCCTGCATAATTTTTCAAAAGCTTTAAGTCTGGCCTTCTCCGGCATCCCGGGAGTGGGATTATTTTCACCTTTTGTTGAAAGGATGACCGGATCAAACCTTATATTAAACTGCTGGGGTATAAAAACCTTAAGCAGTCCTTCAAGAGTAGCCAGTGTTTCCCTGTATTCCGGTACATTGGGTTCAATAATCCGGGAGTAGTTATTGATTGTATATTGAAAATAGAGATTATACTCTTTAAGATACATCGGGTCCTTTAAAACATTACTGAAATCCTTGCTCCACAGCACTATGGAATGGACAGCCGAAGGCTCTAAGTCTACAGCATATTTCTTATCCGGAAACCTTGGATTTGGCACCTCTACCTGTCCTTTTTCAAGCACCTCCTGAAGCCATTCATAATAAAAGGCCGGTATATCTGTTCTCCTCGATGCTGAAATGATGGTTTTAGTTTTTTCCTTATTTCCAATAAATTGTCCTTCATCCAAAAGACTTAACTGATTAATCATAAATCTCCTATTACTAAAAAAACTTGTTTAAAGCTTCTTAGCTTCTCCATAAATTCTATCACATAAAAATATAATTGATCTATTTAAACCTTTATAAAAATTATTTTTCTCATCTTCACAAATCATACACATTTCTATTATAAAACCAACACATGAAAGGCTTAGACTTAATTTATTGAAAGCAGGTAAACTTAAAAATTAATTTACCATAGTTGATTTTCAGGAGGATATATGACAAGTGCAAAAAAAAATAGAACAAAAAAAAGACTGCTTATAGTCCTGACAATATTTTTTCTTATAACTGTAGCAGCCATTCTATACAAGCTGGCCGACCGTTATCTGATAGAACATGTACAGGTGGCAAATGCAATGGAAAATGTCACCCAGAGCACTAATAAGAGCACACAGCAAATATCCCCTGCTACTGATGAAAACCCGTACGGTACTGCTGATGACTGGAATTATACCAGTGATACCAAAACCATAAAAATTAAAAAAGTTACTGAAGGTTCGGGCCAAGATACCATTACTTATTATGTTGCGGATGTGTCTGTAAAGGATTCAAGCGAGTTGAAATCAGCCTTCGCCAAGAATGAATTCGGAAGTAATATCGTTGAATACACCTCGGAAATTGCCGGCGATAGCAATGCTGTTTTTGCAGTAAACGGTGATTATTACGGATTCCGTGATGACGGTATTGTTATACGCAACGGCAAAATATTCCGTGACAGCCCGGCCCGGACAGGTCTGGCTTTCTACAGTGACGGCAGCATGAAAATATACGATGAGACCACAACCACTGCTGAAAGGCTCCTGGCTGAAGGTGTAACACAAACCCTATCCTTCGGGCCGGCCCTCGTTCAAAACTCCACAGCCATAACTGATTTCGCCAGAACAGTAATTGACACAAACTTCGGCAACAGATCCATTCAGAGTTCCAACCCAAGAACAGGTATTGGAATCATAGCTCCAAATCATTACGTATTTGTAGTAGTCGACGGCAGAAGCCCGAA
Organism: Eubacterium sp.; assembly: GCA_029266335.1. Classification (GTDB taxonomy): domain Bacteria; phylum Bacillota; class Clostridia; order Acetivibrionales; family DSM-1351; genus Ruminiclostridium. The sequence goes on from JAQSXC010000016.1 coordinate 8,249, forward strand.
CTACAGCAGGGGTATGACACTTACGGAATTCGCTCAGGTCTTTGAGGAGCTGGGTTGTACCGAAGCTTATAATCTGGATGGCGGTGGTTCTTCAACAATGTACTTCATGGGAAGGGTAGTAAATAATCCGCTGGGCAAAGGCACCGAGCGTGGAGTAAGCGATATCATGTATCTCGGGCATGACTAAATAAGAAAAGAGGTGTTCATAATGAAAATAATTATTCCTGCATACCAACCTGACAAAAAGCTGTTGCTTCTCATCCGTGATATCAAGGAAAACAGCAATTATGATATTGTAATAGTTGATGATGGAAGTTCTGAAAACTTCCAACCCATATTTACCAAGGCCCGGAATGAAGGCTGCACAATTCTGACCCACACTGTCAACAGAGGTAAGGGCGCTGCTCTGAAGACTGCTTTCAAATATGTACTTACCGGGACTTCTGAAAATGAGGGTGTGGTCTGCGCCGACTGTGACGGGCAGCACACCTGGCAGGATATTAGGAATATTGCTGAAAACATTACCTGGCATAGCAGTTCAATCATTATGGGCAGCCGGGAATTTACCGGAAAGGTTCCCTTCAGAAGTTTGCTTGGAAATACAATTACCCGATATGTGTTTTCTTTGGCCTCAGGCTGTAAGATTTCGGATACACAGACCGGTCTCAGAGGCTTTTCTGTCCGGCTTCTCCCATGGCTGACAGCTTTGAAGGGAGACAGATATGAGTATGAAATGAACCAGCTGCTGGAGGCCAGGGAACAAGGTTTCTCCCTGTTCAGCATACCTATAGAAACAGTTTATGAAAATAACAATAAGAGCAGCCATTTTCGTCCCATCCGTGATTCGGTTAAAATATATTTACCTATATTGAAATTCAGTCTGTCCTCTGTCTCTTGCGGATTAATTGACTTCCTAACACTGTTTATATTAGACTGGCTTACAGGAAATTTGTTGGTTTCGGTGGTTGGTGCAAGAGTAATAAGTTCCTTCTGCAACTATATGCTGAATAAAAATCTTGTATTCAAAGCTTCAAAGCAACAACACGGCAAAGCCTTTGTCAGATATTACGGTTTGGTGGCACTAATTCTTTTATGTAATTACCTGCTGATGGATTTATTCACAAATATTGTTGGAATGTCGCTGCTGGTCAGTAAACTGCTCACTGAGCTTTTCCTGTTTTTTATCAGCTATTATGCACAGAAAAGGTATGTTTTCAGTCAGGCAGATATTAAAAGGTAATTAGCAGGTGAACAAGATTTTAAAACAAAAGGCAGGTGTTTTACTCAAACAGCCTGCCTTGCTTTACAGTATATTGATATGGTTTTCGTTGGTTTTTATATGTTTGAGTATTCCAATTCGTTTGATTTGTATTTTAAATAGTTTGTTTCTACTGTTGTTATGGCTGCCAGGAGTAACCTAAGGCATTGAGAAATGCACGCGCCAGAACCATATGTCCTGAAACATTCGGGTGTATTCTGTCCCAGGTTATAGATACAGGATGACAGTGTTTTAATACTTCATCAAAGGCGGCCTGGGTATCAACCAGTATGGTGTTGTATTTGGAAGCAATAGCCTTTACAACCTCTCCATAATTGTCCATAGTACTTCTCATGGGGTCATTTTTATTTGATTCAATAAAATATGGGGTCATGAGTACCAGACCTTTTAGTTTTGGTTGGGTTTTCCTGACAAGCTTTTCGAGTTTTTCAGAATATTCCTCCAGGTATACATGCTGTTCCCTGATCAACGGAGTGTCGAACTGACGCCAAACATCATTAACTCCAATCATTATGGAAAGCCAGTCGGGTTTTAAGTCCAAAACATCTGTCTCCCATCGGTTGCACAAATCAACTACTGTATTTCCCGATATACCCATGTTTACTACTCTGATTTTTTTCTCGGGATATGTAACGTCCAGAAGTCCTGAAACCAGTCCCACATAGCCCTTGCCTACAGCTCCGAACAAACCCTCTCCAAAAGGTCTGCCACGTTCACAATCCGTTACTGAATCTCCTATCATAATCAATTTGCTGTTATTTTCAATAAGCATATATTTCTCTCTCCTTTGACTTTTAACTAATCCAGGCTGCCCGGCCAAAAACATATAATTACCGGAATACATAATAAATAATATAGCATTAACGGGATCTGTTTGAAACATATACCCTGAATTTTCACCGAAAATAATATAAATTAAAGAACAGACCGCCCTACTGTTTTGTTATATATGCCATTTCCTCATTGCTTATATTCCCCGCATAGACATTGTTCAGCCTTGTTTTCAGCTGCCGGTACGCCTTTTTCATTTCTTCAATATCTGTTGCCTGTTTTTTCATCCTGTATCTCGGAAAAAATCGGGATACGTGGAGTACAATATCGTTATTAACTGATTCCAGGAACTTACCCAGCCTGTCCAGAGTCTCATAGCTGTTATTTTCCCCCGGAATTAGCAGTGTTGTTACCTCAATATGGCACCCCTCTTTATCAGCCAGCCTAATAGTATCCATAACGGGCTCCATTTTGCCGAGACAGATATTTGTATAAAATTCTTCATCTCCTTTCAAATCAATATTCATTGCATCAACATATGGAAGCAGCTGCTTTAAAGGCTCTTGATTTATATATCCGTTTGTAACCAGTACAATCTTATGTTCTTTATTCCTGCTCTTTATTTCTCTGGCAACATCATAAACATATTCATACCAGATCGAGGGCTCGTTGTAGGTAAAGGCCAGTCCAATACTGCCTTCATTTTTAAGACTTATATCTGCCATCTCTTCTGCCGGAACATATTGACTTTCAGGACGGTACTGCGATATAGAATAATTCTGGCAAAAGCTGCATTTAAAATTACAGCCGAAGGTCCCTATGGACAGAATATTGCCATCGGGATAAAAATGATACAGGGGCTTCTTTTTTACGGCATCCAAAGCTATGGATGTTATTTCTCCATAGTTTAGAGTAAACAGCTTCAATCCACCTTCCGCTTCACTGCACTCTCTTACACCGCAGAAGCCCATATGGTTTTTTTCAATAAGACAATAGTGAGGACATAGATAACATCTTATCTTTCCTTCTTCATGCCGGAAAAACATTGCTGATTTTTTCAAACATCCACCTCTTTAAATCTTTCGACCTTAAATCTCTCAATCTCATAAGGCTCGTTTTTTGTGATACCTGCCTTCTGCAAGGCTATGGAAACCTGTTCCTTTATGGTGTCAACTCCCTCAAGCATTGGGAGCAGCAAGCCTTTCTTTCGACCGCTGCTTACTATGACACCATAGCTTTGAGGCTCCAACTCCTTGAGACTGCATTTTTCTGCAGGATACAATAAATCCACTGATATATCAACCTGATGCAACTCTTCCTCCCTTAATGGTGAAAATCTGGGATCATTGAAGGCCGCCGACAGCGAATTGTTCAGTATTTCTTCACCAATAGACCCGGTAACAGCCTCAATTGTGCCAATGCAGCCTCTCAGCTCTCCTGCTAGTTTCAAAGAGACAAACACACCCTTTTTATCTGATAAAAGCTCATCATCTTTAATATCTTTTACGGTTAATGACTTTCCTGTTTTAAAATAGTTTTCAATATTCCTTCTGGCCAATCTTGTAAAGGCTGGTCCCTCCTCCAATCTCTTCACATGCTTTTCCTTATCCGAATTCTTTATCTGATCAAATAACGATTCACCTTCCGAAACCTGAAAACGGGCAACCCCGTAACCTACCCCAAAGGGACCTTCATAACTCAGCACGTCCGCCTTTGCAGTTTTTCCGTCCAGTGTACCTGCCAGTATATAAATTGAGCGCAGACCACACTCTCCGGCTTCACTGATCATTGTCCTGTCCATATTGAATAAACTTTTGAAGTCACCCTGTCTGAGCAGCTCAATAAGCCTGGTATCAAACTTCTCTCCATAGGGACTGTAAGGGTAAGGACCGTCTTTTGTCAACCTGTGTGACAGATCACCTGATGCAATAATTACCGATTTTGCTCCAATGTTTCGGCAGGCCCTGTCAATAGCCACACCAAAGGAATATAATTCTGTGGTCGAAAGCATTCCGTAAGTAATATGCACTATTTCAAAGTTATTTAAATTTTTGACAAAATATAATGGAACTGCTGCACCGTGGTCCAGTTCAAGTGTAATCCCGTATTCCCTGGCGTTTTGTTTTTTTAGTGCAACAACCGGAATATCTGCCTTTTCAGCCTCGTTAATTATTTCGTTTGTAAGTCTAGTATTTATTTTAAGGTCAAAGCTTACTTTTTTTGCACCGAATTTACCAAAATCACCGCTGAGTCTCTCAACATCCATTAGTGAGACAGCATCACCAAATACAGTCCCATGAGGAGTAATGACTATGATTGTATCAATTTCTGCTTCACCGATTTCTCCTCCTATAGAATTGCAGCTGTCTATGGTTTTCTGTATTTTTTTCTCCTGTCCTTTACCCACCTCAGGAATTATTAGCGGTGGATGCGGCATCAAATAATATCCTCTCATAACCGGCTCCTAAAAAATAATATTCTATTTCAAATTTATCCTGTTTTTAAAACTCTGTCTTTATTTTACTCAAATTCTGTTTATATATAAAATTTTGCATTAAAAGCTTTATCAATTCATTAATGCAGTCGTAAAACCGTAATTCACCTTCTAAAATATTACCTGCATACAAACATTTTACCATATTCGTCCTGTATATATATTCCAAATGTTAAACTTTTTTTAACTTGGTACGTATTTTATATTAAATTAAGAATTTTATAGCAAATTATGTTAAAATAAATCATACTTTGTTGAAAATAGATAAATAATAGGGGTAATTAATATGTACATTACTAATTTTGATGAATTTAAGTCCTATGTTAACTCACTTGAAGTAAAAGATACGGATAGTCTGATGGTGCTTGTGGGAGATAAATCCGAATCGACAGTTTCAGATTTAATGGAATTCCTGAACAGTAAAAAGATTAACTTCTTTGGAGGAATATATTCAGGACTGTTGGTACGGGGTAATAATGAACGAACAGGTTATATAGTAAAAAAAGTTGAGCCTATATATTCGTCTCTGGTTTTACCTTTTATGATGAGAATTAAAATGGATATCTCGGAGTTATCCGGAGCAACGGCAATAGTTCTGGTAGACGGCCTTTCAAGTAAAATGAAGGACCTTACCGATACTGTTTACAGTAAATTAGGAACCAGTGTCAAGTATGTAGGCGGTGGTGCCGGCTTCTATAATATGTCCCATAATCCCTGTATTTTTAATAACAACGGGATCTACAAGGATGCTCTTCATATCTGTATAGTAAAATCAGAAGCCCTGGTAGCTGTTGAGCATGGCTGGAAAAAACTCCGCGGACCTTTCAAAGTCAGCAAGTCATATGATAATGTTCTGGCAGAGCTGGATAACGAAAAAGCTTTTGAAGTTTATAAACATGTTATTGAAGAAGAAGAGAATATCATTCTTTCACAGGAAGGTTTCTTTACATTTGCCAAAGATCACCCCTTTGGAATAGATCAGGGCTTTGGAAGAGTTATCGTAAGAGACCCCTATACAATTAATGAACACGATGAAATAGTTTGTGTTGCAAATATTCCCGAAGGCTGTCAGGTTTATGTTCTGAAAGGTGATTCAGAACTGCTGCTGGATTCTTCAATTAAAATTGCCTCTATTTGTGCCAAAGACGCACCGGAAGAGTATACTCCGCTCTTATTTGACTGTATCTCAAGAGCAATGTTTCTTGAAAATGCCTTTATTAAGGAATTAAACAATATACAGGAAAAAATGAAATTTGATGTGGAAGGCGCGCTATCAATCGGAGAAATATCCTCCAAACCAAACGGAGAAATAGTAATACATAACAAATCTACAGTTCTGGCATTACTATATAACTGATTTGACATTACTATATAACTGATTTGACATTATCATTTAAATAATATGCCGTCATAATATAACGAGGCGGAAAAATGTCTCTCTCTTCTACAAGTGGCGGGTTCCGCTCAGGTTTTCAGGCAGAGATTATAACTCCCGCCGCGTTGAAACGCCTAATTCAAAGAAAATTTTTCTACCATCGAAAAATTTTCTTTGAATTAGGCGTTATAAATAGAAAGAGCCATAATTCTTTAATGAGTTACGGCTCTTTTTCACAACAGCTTCATAATTTTCAACTGCGTTTTTTTGACTTTATGGCTGCAGCCAGTTCGTTAAGATCCTTTCCTTTCAGAGCACCTTCAAGAAGCTCGGGCAGCAGGGCAGGCGTGCAAGCGAAGCATGGAATTCCTAATTGGCTTAATCTTCGTGCCAGACCTTCGTCATATGCCGGTACACCGTTGTCTGACAAGGCCAGCAAGCAAAGGACCTTCACCCCTGAACCATGCAGCTCCTCCATTCTTCTGACAAGGGACGCCTGATTTCCACCCTCATAAAGATCTGACAGCAATATGAAAAGAGTTTTGGAGGGATCAGTGATAAATTGCTGGCAGTATGCAACTGATTTATTAATGTCGGTACCGCCTCCCAGCTGTATGCCAAACAACATATCCACCGGATCATTATTGTACTGTTCACTCAAGTCAACAACCTCGGTATCGAAAGCTATAATTCTTGTATTTAGCGCTGCCATACTTGCAAATATGGAGCCGATTATGGAACCGTATATTATGGAATCAGCCATGGAACCACTTTGATCCATGTCCAGAATTACATTCCAGTTGTTTGTCTGCCTTGCCCTGTCGAAAAAGAAAAACCGTTCGGGAATAATTCTTTTATGCTGGACACTGTAATTTTTCAGGTTTCTGTTAATTGTGTATTTCCAGTCAATGCTTGATGCATTGGGTATGGGCGAATGTTTTCTCTTGTTCAATGCACCGGAAACAGCCTTGCGGATATCGTTTTCCAGGCGTTGATTTATTTCATCCACCACTGCTTTAACCAGCTGTCTTGCAGTTTCTTTTGTCTTCTCAGGTATCTTTCCCTTTAGAGACATCAGCGTTGCCACCATCTCTATATCAGGCTTTATATTCTTTAATATTTCAGGTTCAAACAGCAGCTGAGTCAGGCCTTTCCGGTCAATAGCATCAGATTGTATTACAGATACTACATCCTCAGGGAAAAATGTCCGTATGTCGGCCAGCCATTTAGCCAGCTTGGGTGAGGAAGGACCTGTTCCCGCCGAACGCTGGCCGGATTTATTTCGGCCTGAGGAACCTGAATCGGTTCCCTCTGTAGACCTGTCATATATTTCTGCAAGTGCTTCATCCATTATAAGCTCATCAGAATCCAGAGCCAAACCTTCTGCCGAATAGGCTTCCAAGGACTCATCAGCTGCACTTCCCAATATAAGTCTCCATCTTTTTAACTGCTCATTATCCACCATAGTTAAATATCTCCAAAATCAAAATTATCAAGTTCCTCAAGATTTTCTTGTTCCTCCCGGCTCATTTCCCTGCTCAAATAATCGCTTGTTTCTTCTCTTCCGGTGCCCCAGATTTCACCAAGGGTTTCGCATATGCTGCGCTTTTCAGCAGGACCGAAATCTCCGAATGCTCTTCTTAAAAAAACAAGAGCACGTTTAAACTGAGCATCCTCAAGAGAATTAACATAGCCTGCAAGCTGCTCCCATAAAGACATTCTGGCGAGCAGGGCATAGCGGTTCCGCATTGAAAGCCCTTCGAACCAGCCGGCACCAAGATCGGCATCTATTCCGGGTGACAGCCTTCTGGAAACCTCTTGTGATAATTTTTCACCATCAATGAGATTTCTCTCCAGTAATATTGAACAGGCATAACCGGACAAAAGCGGATTTCTGTCGTCAGCATCTGACAGCTCCATAAGCTTGGACACCCAAAGTTCTTCCTCTATATATGCAAAATGTTCCAATGCAATGGTATTCATCCTGTTTATGGATTCAAATATTGCTTTTGAAGCATTATTATCACATCTGGCTGCTTCAGGCATAAGAAGAGTTCCTCTCAGGAAAAGCTGTTGAAGCAGAGGAATCAGAAGCTCCGTATTGAATTTGCGGATATCACCGTAACTGATAACTATTGATAAATCAAAAGCAGCCCCCGCTATTTCATTAAAGGAAGAGGAGTCTACAGCCAGACGCTGAAGGGCTGTTCTTGCCTGTTCCATGGATTCCATCATCCCACATTCACAGGCCGCCTTGATAACTTTCGCAGCTTCTGCAATACTATTGCTTTTTTCCAGTCTTTCCTTAAATTTATATGCAGCAGCCAACTCAATGGTTTCTCCCAGCAAAGTGGATTCCACCAGTTCAATTTCTGCTTCAGGAGACCATTTTAACACCCAGGCTTCAGCCCATGTAGCCTTATCCTGAGCGTTTGCCTTCATTTTCTGGAAGCTTATATTCAGATTCTTTAACCTGTTAAGAAAGTAAGAACGGTTCAAATCCAGAAAAGCCGCCTCCTCTGATTTAACCCGTCTGTTTTCTCTCAAGTCAAGGTCAAGATCCATGGACACCACAGACTTATATTTTTCAAGTTTTAAGCCCTTGAGTTCGCGATAAAAATCATCCTGAATCGAGGTCCTGCTGACGCCTTCGGGCAGACTTCCAATAGCTGTTCCAATATCCGTGTTTGCTATTGCCTCTGCAACTACAGATAATTCACCACGTCCGAGGCATACCACTGCTGCATCCTTTAAATCACGGTTTGCAGGTGCGCTGCCTGAGTGAAGTGCTGCCAGAGTATTAGCAAGACGCACTCCCTCGATAACTTCAGCTGATGAACAGGGTGTCCCGCTTGCCCTGAGATATGCTGCAACTCTGGACAAATACTCTGCAGGCAGCTTTTCAAGATCTTTCTTTACCAGTGCCTGCCACATAAGTCCGAAATAGGACGGAGCTTCATTGCCGGCTCCATAACCCGATCTGGAGGATAAACGGTAATAGGAATAGGGCATTAAGGTCAATTTGGTCCTCACCCTTGGCAGGTTCTCAAGCTCTTCATCACTCATGGGTTCAAAGTCAAGATTAAGCACTGACGCATGATAGGCTCCGGTGACCACTACAATCCTGTCGGCACTGTGACCTGCATCAATGGTTTTTCTGATCCTGTTACGCATATATGCTTCTCTTACAAGATTTTTTGCATGTTCATATTTATTGTCACTCCGCAGTTCCCTTAAGCTTTTTCCAAACTCATAGGCAGCAAGCCTGTAGGAATCCCTGTTCAGGTTATGCTCAAAATTGTATTCCCAATAGGAGTTATGATCATCCTCTCCTGCCTGCTTTGCCCACTGGTCATAAATTGATTGCCTGACAATTTTATTCTGTTCGCTTCCTGCATCCCGGTCTGGTTCTTCGCCGGCTGTTACATCGTAATCCAACGGAATAAACACTTCGGAAGGCAGATCTATAAATTCGGCATGGGCACCGTTCTTCTTAGCCCATAACAAAGCCTGATACTCAGGTGAATAATCAGCAAAAGGATATAATATTGTTCTGACCGGCAATTCTTCGGTATAGGCAAGAATTGCTATCGGGAGCCGGGTGCCTCCCGATGTAAAATAACCAATTTGAGAGTTGGCATCGGAAAGACCCTCTACCAGCACTGCAGTGGGCTTAATTTCATCAAGAAACTGCAGCAGGTGATAGGAGGCTCCGGGCGATAAATGCCTGACTCCGAATATATGCGGTGTTTTCACAATTGAACTCACGTATTCATCTCCCTGCATGCATTGTACATCTCACGCCACTCAGAACCACGCTTTTTTAATACATTTTCGAGATATTCCTTCCAGACAAGCTTATCTTTGTCCTCATCCTTAACAACAGCCCCCTGTAATCCAGCAGCTATATCCGCGCTGGATACCTTGCCGTTTCCGAAGCTGGCTGCCAAAGCCATACTGTTCGCCAGAAGAGATATTGCCTCAGCTGTTGACAATACTCCGCTGGGGGACTTTAATTTTTCCTTGCTGTCCAGAGTAACACCGCTCCGGAGTTCCCTGAATATGGTTACAACCTTCACCAGTGCCTCATCTGCAGGCAGTGCCGCTTGTAAATCAAGATTTGAAGCCAGCTCGGCAACACGTTTCCGGACAATATCTATTTCAGTAGTTACATCACCCGGAGTCGGCAGCACGATTATGTTGAAACGGCGCTTTAAGGCTGCCGACATATCATTTACTCCTCTGTCCCGGGTGTTTGCCGTTGCAATTATAGAAAAGCCTCTTAAGGCAGGGAGTTCATACCCCAGTTCGGGAACTGAAATTCTTTTTTCTGAAAGAATGGATATGAGCGCATCCTGTACTTCGGAAGCACATCTGGATATTTCTTCAAAACGGGCTATCCCGCCGCATTCCATCGCTCTGTAAATCGGACTTTTAACCAGCGCTTCCTTTGACGGACCATTGGCAAGCAGCATTGCGTAATTCCAGGAATATCTTATCTGCTCCTCAGTAGTACCTGCTGTTCCCTGTACAACTTTTGTAGAGTCTCCGTGTATAGCCGCAGTCAAATGCTCTGAAAGCCATGATTTGGCTGTTCCTGGTTCACCTATCAATAGCAGGGACCTGTCAGTCAGCAAGGTAGAAATGGCGATTTCCACCAACCTCTTATTTCCGATATACTTTGGAGTAATTTCAACGCCTGCGGCATTACCTCCAATAATATATGTAAGCACCGAACGGGGTGACATCTGCCAGCCTTCAGGTACTCTTTCCTTTTCACAGGATCTTAATGCTTCCAATTCACGTGTGTACTGCTGCTCGGCAGTGAGCCTGAGCACATTATTCTTCTGAGTCATATAACCTCCATAATATTTCTATTCAATAAACTTCTTTTCTCTCAGGAACTCAACCAGTTCCAAAATGCGTCTCCCGACGATCTTATCAGATTGCTCTCCAACAATTGCCTCAAAGGTGTCGGCAGCTTCCCTGGGCAGGAAGCTCAGGCCATCCAGGAAACAGTAAAATTGCAGAGACATGGAATTTTCTGTCTTTGCCTTTTCCAGAGCCTGTTTCATTTCTTTAAGTGCTATTTTCATAATTTCAGGGTATTCCATTTGAAGCAGACCCAAAACAATGTTTCTGATATCAGACTCAATACCCGGTTTCTTGAATTTGAACTCAAGCTTTTTGAGCAGGTAGTCACTGCACCATAAATCCCCCTGTTGTACCAGACCACATACAAGCCTTAATTCATCAAGCTTGATCAAGGTTTTTAGCCATCGCTTATCCCATCTGATATTGAGATCAGGTCTCAAAGTTGTATATTCCGGATATTCAAAAATATGATCTACACGGCCGTAACAATAATTGCAGGGATTTTCAACATACCTGTAATGTCCGGAATAATTTATATAATTATCCATAACTTTGAAAATAGCATCAGCTTCCTGTGAGCCTCTGCCAGCCTGAATAAACTTCCCATAATGCTCAAAGACATATTCAGATTCATGAGCTCTTAATGCAGCCTCAAAAGCATATTCCAAAGTACAGTTATTATATTTGCCATATGTGTTGTCCAATATCTTAAACGCTTCACCGGTTCCTAACAGCAGAATATTGTTTGCTGTGAACTGTGCGGCTGTATGTCCGCGGTAACTACCTCCCAAATGGACCTCAATATTATGAAGATATTCTGCTTGTTCCAGCAATCTCTCCAGGAACTCCGGAATTTCTTTTTCATATTTAAGGCGTTTTTCCTTAAAACCGACTATTCTTCCTTCCATGCAGTCAAGTATATTTATAAGCTTATCCATATTGCCGTAGCCAAAGGTTTCATAAGGTTTTTCGCTTTTCCGTGCCTCTATTATCAAATCAAGAATTCTTTGAGCTCTATCCATAAGTTTTTCCAATACAAAGCCGGAGCAGCTTATTTTGACAGGGTGTATAGATATTTCGGGGTCCTTGCCGTCAAATATTTTAAACAGTGCTTCAGCAGCTGTTTCAGTGTCAAAATGAGCTAATGAAAACAGACAGGCTTCCTTAATCACCTTTTTCTTATCCCTCATAAGCTCCAGCAGTACAGACTGGCATTCCGGCAAATCTTTCAGAGCTTTGACAGCACTGACTTTCACTTCGGTATCTCCCTTTTCAGCGGCTTCCAGATAAAATTCCTTTTCTTCTCCTGCTTTTAACCTTGAAATGAGTTCAATCCGTCTGGAATGACCTTTTCCTCCTTTAAAATCAAACCCGCTCTTCAATACGGTAACTATAGCCGCTCCGTATTTTTCGAGAATATCAAGAGAAAGCTCTGCTATTTCCGGAAAATTATCTTCCAAAGCAGAAATCAGCGGATTTATAAGCCTTACGTCCTTTATAATTCCCTCTCTAAAAGCGCTCTTTATAATTTCAAGCCTACCCGAGCCCTTCTCTGTCAATGCATCTATTAATGGCTTTAAACGCCTGAAGGGTACCAAAGTTTGAAAACTTAGTTCTGCTGTATCTACTTCGTTAACAGCTCCCTCCATTCCGGTCTGGCCCTGTGTATATAAAATGGCATTAATAATGGTTGCCAGTTCCAAAAGCTTTTCAGCTGCACCTTCCGGACTTGCTGCTATTACCTTTTCCATACCGTCAGCTACCCGGGCAAATATCGGGACACTTTCTCCGGCTTTTTTCATCTGAGGCAGAAGCTTTTTCAGTCTGAAATCTTCTGAAGCAAGTGTACTTCCGGCAATCACAAGACGTCTTACCTCGCTGTGTGTTTCAATCAATAATGATATACTCATATGTTTACCCCTAATAAATCAATCGTATTATGCTTTCATTGTTAATAATGCTCAGCGGCTTTGCGTACAATCTTTTCAAATCCATATCATTATAGAACCGGACAAGGATTGTCTGCTCCTTGAGATTTTTCTGTTCCAAAAGACTTAACAAATGCAGACATGCCGGTTCTGAACTGCCGGAAATATCGGAAAGTATCAGCCTTTGTCCTTCATGACTCTCCAATATGTAATTTCCATCAATAATACCTATAGCTGAGAACTGCAGCAAAGCTACCGGATTTTTTGAGGAAAGCGGATTTTTTATCTGATTCTTTACATCTTTTACAATGCTCTGAAAGGATTTATGAGCATAAGATTTTATAAGCATAAAGTCATTTTCATTAAGCTCTCTGGAAGTCATTTCTTCCCAACGGACTCTGGGATTCATATCTCCCGGATATACAAACAACTCTTTTGTTTGGACTACTGAATAAGAGGAATCGTCTTCCCTGATATATTTTGCCGCCTTAAACGGCCGGTAATTCCTTGTTTCTACAATTTGTCCCGTTTTAAGATTCAGCCAGCTGCCTTCATCAACCCATTCCTGCCTAGCGTCATTAACATAGGAATTAAAGGACAGCTGCACTAATTCTGCCTCAGCCTGTACCAGACCCAGTTCTCTAAGTTCTGTCAGCTGCCATGCATGCCCCAGCCATTCATCCAGATTTGAGGCAGCATCATAGGCTTGCTGAGGGTCCAGTAATTTTTTATCAAGATATTCCCGCCCTTTTTTGCATAGAGAATACAGTCTGATCAAACTATCAACAGCCTCTGTATAAACTTTTTCGTAATCATTTGCTTTTTTAAACAGCAATATAAATTCTCTGAGTGCAGTCTGTACACCCGGTATGTAGTGGTTTCCCAGTTGTTTAGCCTGATCTTCCAGCAGCTTCAGTGTCTTGGAGTTAATTGTTCCAAAACCGGCCTGGGTAATACTGAAAGTTATCTTTTCCAGCAGTTCCAAACCATCTTTTTGTGTTTGAATTTTCTTGATCAGTGCGTTTACATTAACTTTTTTAGGCTCCTCCTGGGCTTTGGCCTTCTTTTCTTCCCTTTTGCCGGCCTTCTCGCGTTTTTCACTTATGTCAGCGGGTACTTCCGCTTTGTCAAAACTTTTTCCGCTGACATATGCGTACATCAGTCCCAGGGCATGTTTACAGGGGAATTGTCTGCTGGGGCAGCTGCATCGGGAAACCGGACTTTCAGGGGTGATAAAATCAACTGAGGTTATATAGTTGCTGGCACCGCTGCCCTTGCACTCTCCGAAAATCAATGTATCATCTTCAGAAATTTTATAACTTAAGAACTTGCTTTTTTTGACCAGTCCCCAGCCGTTCTGTATGGCGCTTTGATTTGGAGCGGTAGAGTTTATGAATTCTTCTGAAATTTTGAGCATATAATTTATCCCTTTTTTAAATTATAGTAATACTTTTATTTAATATATCGTCTGCTTATTATAATATTGTGGGCTAATTATTTTTTATAGCCTTCGTGATTGGTGTTATATTAGCGTACAATATCTTTCAAGGAAATATTTGTATTACTATTTTATCACATATGCAAGTCCATTCATATAAGACCATCTTACAAAAAACTTTATAAAACTTTTCTGGGATTTATTTTATATAATAATCCCAAAATCATTTGTTTAAAATAAAGACTTGGGAACAGAAAACACTAAATGAAATATGCTTTGCTTTATAGCTGAAATTTGTCGGAGGTACTAATGTCAAAAAAAGCAAAAATCCTATTGGTAATAAGCGCACTTTTTACTATGGCAATGGGACTGTCCAATGTTTTTGTGAATATATTTCTTTGGAAAAAGTCTAACAACTTTATAGTTATTGCCCAGTACAATCTTATGCACTATGTACTTGTACCTCCCACCTTTATATTAGCCGGCTGGCTTTCGAAGAAAAAGAACGGAATCTGGTCCCTAAGGCTGGGAATATTGTTTTTTATATTATTTTTCGGATTTATTCTTTTCCTTCAAAACAGCGTTACCAGATTTATCTTTCCAATCGGAGCCTTGTACGGAATAGCTGCAGGCTTTTACTGGCTGGCTTACCACGTACTGAGCTTCGATTTTACCTCCACCGAAAACCGGGATACCTATAACGGCTTTAACGGGAGTATATCGGGAGTATGTGGAGCAGTTGCTCCTATTACTGCGGCATATATAATTGATAAAAATATTTTAACAAACGGTTACACTATTGTTTTTTCAACCTCATTGATATTATTTGTAATTCTCATTGGTATTTCGTTCCTGCTGAAGGCAGATAATTATGGAACAAAACTTAAATTTAAGAAGATTTTCAGCGGTAATTGCAATGACTGGAACAATCTTAGGAAAAGCATTGCTGCCTGGGGTTTCAGAGATGTAATAATAGGCTTCCTGATAATTGTACTTGTTTTTAAAGCAACAGGAAGTGAGCTGGCAGTAGGTAAATTCTCGCTATATGCTTCTCTGATTTCATCCGCTGCCTTTTACGTCGAGCAGAAGATTATTAAGCCTGGATTAAGATTAGTTTCCATGTTGTTTGGAGCTATACTGATGTTTATTGCCGTATGGGGCCTTGTTGCAAATATCAGCTATGGTTCACTTATTTTCTATATGATTATGGAAGCGGCCTTTGTTCCCTTTTTTCTGGTTCCGCTGGCATCAGCAAGTTTTAATATTATTAGCATTCAGCACGAGGAAGATTTACGCGTGGAATATATTATCAATAAGGAAATAGTACTTAATGGAGGCAGAATAGTCAGTATATCGATTCTTATAGCACTCCTGAGTTTTTACAAAAACCCCAATAGTCTAAACTATTTTCTGTTTTTTATAGGCTTGGCCCAATTGGTTTCACTTATCTTTTTACGACGGCTGAAAATATGGAAGGCCGGCGGAAATACAGTGCGGTAATGCTGTATTTTAACACTTGTAATCTATAAAATCCATTAAAAAATTTATACTTTCCCAGACAATAAAAAAGACATCATTGCAACCAGGTTGCATGATGTCCCACTGTTTCTTATAGCCTAGGTTATACCTTGTATGAAGGCTAATGTATCTAATAATTCACTGAATTTTTCCTTACCGATTTTCTGTTCAATTTTAAGCTGTGCATCTTCCCACAGCGGCAAGGCCTCATTAAGTTTCGCCGTACCTCTTTCAGTTATTGAAATCAGCCTTTTCCTGGAATCTTCATCGTCAGCTTTAACTTTAACATATCCGTTTTTCTTCAGGATTTCAATATTACGGGTAACTGTAGTTTGGTCCATTAATAAAATATTTGCCAGCTCTCCGACGGAGGTATACTCACGTGACGAAATATCCACTAACAGAGCAAGCTGCGTTGAACGCAAGCTGGTTGACTGTAATGCCTTATCATAATACTGGGTAACTACTCTTGTTGTCATTCTCAAATTTCTGCATGCACAAGCTTTAAGGTGTTCCCTGCCGGTCCTATCAGACATACAAAATACCTCCCCATCATGTGTACATACAAATAATAATCCCTGACTGTTTGCAATGTCAAGTAAAACTCTTCCCACTGCCGCTGAACAACTCACTGCATATGGAAAAAGCCATCTGACGTACTTTTTCATTTTCATTATTACATGCTTTTAAAATATATGGTTTATAGCTTTCTTTATAATTATTCCGCATAAAATTCAATACATTAACCTTCCATTTCCAAAGCTCTTCTGAAGTCAAATAGAAGAATTTGGGCTGAACTTTTTCTTTGTAAAAACTATCTTCCATATCCAGTATTCTTTCAGATGTTAACTCATCTGCCAGTTGTGATAGACCAGGAAAATCTTCAGACTCCTGCCACTTTCCCTTATTCATTGGACATACCTCCTGACAAATATCGCAGCCGTAAATGCATTCCCCGAAATTTTTACCCAGGGGTTCCTGTGGCATATTTCGGCCTCCAAAGGTAGTCAAAAATGAAATACAGGCGGTAGGAGACATGGCATAGGGAGCTGAAAGTGAGCAGGTAGGACACGCTGATATACAGCGGTTGCAATTTTTGGGACACTCAGGAACACTTGACGTCTCTTTGAGTTCCATATCCCGATCTGTAAGCCACGCCTCAATATGAACCCAGGAGCCCGATTCAGTATAAAAGAAATTATTTCTGCGGATAATTCCTAGTCCTGCTTGTAACGCAGCCCACCGCATTCCCACAATACCAAATTTCTGATTCATTGCAACACGCAGCCCCAGACTTTGGAGATATTCATTCAAAGCAACAGTATTCTGATATTCTTTTGTACTGGTATCCACACGTATGTCAAACAAGTATGACTTTGCTATATGGTCTTTCACATTATCCGGTATCTTGTATTTTCCATACCTTGCAGCAAGAACAACTACGGATTTTGCCCAGGGATATTCAGTCAGCGGATCAAGCAGCCGTCTTTGCCTCGAATAAAATTGTTCCGATTCCGGTACTTTCTGAAGCCGTTCTTCAAATTTATCTTTAAATCCTGACAATGCCGCTATTGAAACAATTCCGCATTTTTCATACCCCAGTTCATAGGCTTTATCCTGTATCAATTGTTCTATTGTACTCATATTTCCGTCACTCCTCTACTTTCACATATATATTTCAGTGAAATATTTATTTTCTTGCATTCACACTAAAACCGGCATTTGGTAACATACTGCCAGACAGAATGAGTCAAAAAAATTTATTGCCGTTATCAATTATATATGTATATACATATATAATTGCAAAAAAATATTTCTGAAAGTTTGATCAATAAAATATTAAACTCATATTACATGCATATACATATAATATGAGTTTTTATTTAAAATGTCAAATATTTTTAATTTCCTAAAATACCGCTCTCCTGTACAGCTTTTATTGCGGCTCTCAGTATTTCTTCATCCTGAACCAGGGCCATTCTGACATGCCCTTCACCTGACGGACCAAAAGCATTTCCGGGAGTTACTATGACGCCTGCCTTCTGAACCATATCCATGGCAAAATCTTCTGATTTCTCATAGTTTGAAGGAATCACAGCCCATACAAACATTGTGGCTTTAGGAAAATCCATCTTCCATCCAATGGAATTAAAGCCGCCGCAGAGAATATCCCTTCTTCTCTCGTAGGCCTTTTTTGTTGTTTCCACACAGGTCTGATTCCCGGTAATAGCAGCAATTGCAGCTTTTTGTACCGGCAGAAACATTCCGTAATCCATATTGGACTTCAAAATCTTCAAGCGTGATACAACCTTTTCATTTCCAACACAAAACCCGACTCTTGCTCCAGCAAGGCCATAATTTTTGGAAAGTGAATTGAATTCAACACCTACCTCCCTGGCACCTGGATATGAAAGAAAACTACCGCAGCTGTTTCCGTCATAAACCAAATCACTGTAAGCGTTGTCATGAAGAACGATTATATCATATTTCCTGGCAAAGGCTATAAGTTCTATGTAGAAGTCATCCGGTGCCATTGCCGTAGTGGGATTATTCGGGTACGAAATCAACATAAGCTTGGTTTTTGCTGCTACTTCCTCAGGTATGTCCTTCAGATTGATGACATAGCCGTTTTCCTTTTTCTGAGGCATAAAATACAGCTGAGCACCTGCCAGCCTTGGCCCGTCAGAAAACACAGGATAGCACGGGTCGGGCACCAGCACCAGATCACCTTCATCTACTATGGATAGTGATATATGGGCAAGTCCTTCCTGAGAACCTAAAAGTGAACATATCTCGGTCTTCGGGTCCAGCTCTACCCCGTATCTTTTACCATACCAGCTGCTGACGGCCTCCAGTAAATCTTCCTGATCGCTAATGGCATATATATAGTTTTTTTCATCGGCTGAGGCTTTACAGAGAGCATCAATAACATGCCTGGCAGGCGGTATATTAGGTGTACCTACACTAAGGTCTATGACAGGCTGTCCCTTTTCCACTCTTCCTCTTTTTATCTCCAGCAATTTGGTAAAGATTCCTTCCCCAAATTGGTCCATTCTTCTGGCAAACTGCATTGTGATCTACCCCTTTAACTTTAGTATTATCATTAATAATTTTATCACTTTATAGCGGCATTGGTTCAGATAAAATTTTTTGGCTGTAGAAAAATTATATTACCTCTGTGAGTTTCAACGAGGCAGGAAATATTTTCTCGCCGCCAGAAACCCCATAGGTACCGCCACCTGAAGAGGTAGTGGTCATCTATCGCCTCGTTATTTAATTAATGCAAAATATTTGTGCACCAGCAGCCAATCTTTTGGAGTTGTGCACAAAACTGATCTAATATTTAATTATATATGTAATATTGGAGAAAAACGAGTTATAATAGAGGAAAGTTTAAATTCAGTAACTTTTTTCATTTTAATAGAGATTACATCAGGTTGATTGCAAGGGCGCAAACTTATAAAAGTTTGTGCTCTTTTTATTTACAATTGGAGTACAGCACTAAAACTTAAAAGGGGGATTTGATATTATGTATACTTGTAATTTAGAAAGAATGGAAGATAAGATTAAAACTTTTTCAAAATTCGGAGATGCCGGTCATGGCGGAATCACCAGATACTCTTTATCACCTGAAGCACATCAGGCAAGAGCGGAATTTGTAAAAAGGATGACAGCAATAGGAGCAGTTATAGAAACCGATGATATGGCTAACATGTATGCTACCCTCCCGGGTTCCGTACCAAATCTGAAGAGAATCGTTATGGCCTCCCACGTGGATTCGGTTAAAAACGGCGGAAACTACGATGGAATACTTGGTGTATTAACTGCTATGGAGGTTCTGGAAACTATTACAGAACTCAACATTCCGCACAGTCATCCCATTACAGCCATGATCTGGACAAATGAAGAAGGTTCCCTATACTCTCCGGCCATGATGTCTTCCGGGGTAATCTGCGGAAAGTTTGACAAGTCAAAAATGCTGGCCTCAAAAAGCATCCTTGATCCTGCCAGCACTTTTGGCCAGGCTCTGGATGCCAGCCCATACAAAGGAGAGGAAAAAAACAGATTAAACCCCAATGACTATATGGCAATGTTTGAGACTCATATTGAACAAGGGCCAATACTTGAAGCTGCAAAAAAGGATATAGGTGTTGTAACCTGTGTGCTGGGTATGGTCAATTATAGAATAAAGGCTTACGGACAAGCCGACCATGCCGGAACGACCCCTATGAGCTACAGACAGGATGCACTCTATGCAGCGGCACAACTTCTCATTTATCTGCATCAGGAATTGGATAAGTTGGACCCTGCACTTGTTTATACAACCGGTGAAATCAAATGTCATCCCAATGTTCACACCGTAATTCCTGACGAAGTGGACTTTTCACTGGATGCAAGGCATGAAAACCCTGAAGTTATCAAACAGGTAGTTGATATTATTAAGAATATCCCAAAGGAAATATCGAAATGTAAAACCGGCTATGAATTGGCCTGGGCTCGCGATACCGTTTATTTCGACAAGGAATTGGTGAGCTGTGTCAAAGAAAGTGCTGATGAACTTGGCATCTCCAATCAGTACATCAACAGTGGTGCCGGACATGATGCCCAGTTTGTATCCTATATGCTGCCCACCACAATGATTTTTGTTCCCTCAAAGGACGGGCACAGCCACTGTGAACCGGAGTATACCTCTCCCGAACAGTGTACGGCAGGTGCCAGCGTAATGCTCAATGCGGTTCTTAAGGCTGACCAAAAATAAAAGATATTTATTATACATCATATATATGCTAAAAATTATTGCCGGATTTATTCGGGTACCTGCTAAACCCGTAATAAACCCGGCAATATTTTATAAAAATATTTAAATGCTGCTTATTAAAGACTTACACTTAACAATAGCCTTCTAAAATTGCTTGAGCAGGTTGGCCATTTCTATTGCAGTGACTGCGGCATCATAGCCTTTATTCCCGGCTTTTGTGCCTGCCCTTTCAATTGCCTGTTCTATTGTGTCGGTGGTCAAGACCCCAAATATGACCGGAATTCCTGAATCCAGGGAGACCTTTGCAATTCCCTTTGAAACTTCACTGGCAACATAATCAAAATGTGGTGTTGACCCTCTTATAACAGCACCAAGGCATATAACAGCATCAAATTTCCCGGTAGCTGCCAGCTTCTGAGCGGCCAGAGGGATTTCAAATGCACCGGGTACCCATGCTGCTTCAATATCCGCTGCTTCTCCTCCATGCCTTATAATAGCGTCGACAGCTCCCCCTAATAGTTTACTGCTTATAAACTCGTTAAACCTTCCCACAACAATACCGAATTTCAAGTCTCCGGCAACAAGCTTCCCTTCATGTGTTTCAATAGTCATGTTTTATGACCTCCTGCCTTGTTGTATTTAGTAAATGTCCCATCTTTTCCTTTTTTGTCTTCATATAAAATTCATTTGCTTCGTTGGCTTCCATCTGAATTGGCACCCTTTCTACTACTTCAAGTCCGTAGCCGCTTAAACCTACAACCTTTTTGGGATTATTGGTCAGAAGCCTGATTTTTCTCACACCAAGATCATATAATATCTGGGCACCTATTCCATATTCCCTTAGATCAGGTGCAAACCCCAGCAATTCATTGGCTTCTACAGTATCTTTTCCTTGATCCTGCAATTCATAGGCACGAATCTTATTGACCAGACCAATCCCTCTTCCCTCCTGGCGCATATACAAAAGTATTCCTATTCCTTCACGGCTGATTTGCCTGAGTGCTGCATCCAGCTGTTCACCGCAGTCACATCTCTTAGAATGGAAAGCATCACCTGTCAGGCACTCGGAATGAACCCTTACCAATACCGGCTGGTCGGAGTTTTTTATATCTCCCATTACCAAAGCTACATGATGTTCACCATTGACAGAATTCTCATAGGCTGCTATTGTGAATTCTCCGTATTCTGTCGGCATCATGGCGACAGCAGCAGCATTTATCAGTTTTTCATTTATCCTCCTGTACCTGATTAATTCTGCCACTGTTATAATCTTTAAATTATGCCTTTTGGAAAATTCCAATAATTGAGGTACTCTGGCCATAGTTCCGTCAGCATTCATTATCTCACATATAACTCCCGCCGGATTTAAACCGGCTATGATGGAAAGATCGACAGCCGCCTCGGTATGGCCCGAACGTTTTAACACACCCCCATCCCTGGCAATTAAGGGGAAAATATGCCCCGGTCTCATAAAATCATGACTTTTTGAATCAGGGTTTACCAGTTCCTTTACGGTATTGGCTCTTTCATAGGCAGAAATACCTGTAGTAGAGCTTTTATGGTCCACTGTGACTGTAAAAGCAGTCTTCATATTTTCGGTATTTCTCTCCACCATCAAATTAAGCTCCAGCTGACGGGCACGAGCTTCAGTAAGTGGTACACAGATCATTCCTTTTCCATGGGATGCCATAAAGTTTATACTTTCAGGTGTCACCTTCTCCGCTGCCATTAAAAGGTCCCCTTCATTCTCACGATCTTCATCATCTACAACAATAATCATCTTTCCCTGTCTTATTTCCTCTACTGCTTCTTCAATAGAATTAAAGTTCATTTCCGGCACCTCCATTTAATATAGAATTCATATTCAAGCAAAACCATTGTTTCTCAGAAAGTCCAATGTAATATCTCCTTTTGGGCCAGGTATGTTTGCTTTTGGGTTCAAAAGCTTTTCTACATACTTGCCAATTACATCACACTCAATATTTATAGTACTCCCCACTTTTTTGATTCCCAGAATAGTAGCAGCTGCGGTCAGGGGAATAAGCGAAACTTTAAATTGTCTTTCATCCACACTGGCTACCGTCAGGCTCGTTCCGTCCACTGCTACCGAGCCTTTCATTACAATATATCTGAGGATGGAGGCGGGTGCATCAATTGTCAGCCAGATGGCATTATCCTCCTCGACTCTTGAGGTAAGAATTCCGATACCGTCAATATGCCCGGTCACAATATGGCCTCCCAGTCTGTCTGAAATACATAAAGCTCTCTCCAGATTTACCCGGTCAGATATATTCAGTTTATCAAGACCTGTCTTCCTCATGGTTTCAGGCATAACATCGGCTGAGAACCTGTCTTCCCCCAGGTTTGTGACCGTAAGGCAAACACCGTTAACCGCAATACTGTCTCCCAGCTTCACATCCTTCAATATTTTGCTGCAACCAACTGAAAGCTGTATGGATAATTTGCCTCGTGAAATTTTGGTAATGGTACCTATTTCCTCTATGATTCCTGTAAACATGTCTCTCCTTTAACATAACCCTCTATAAGGATATCCTCATCAAATCTGTTTACTTCAATATTCTCCAGTTTTATTGCATCTTTCATCAAAGGTATGCCTTCACCTTCCACAGGGGTTTTAGAATTTTTCCCTCCTATAATTTTTGCAGCTACGAATATCATTAATTTATCCACTATTCCTGAATTCAAGGCAGCTGCATTCAGACCTCCTCCACCTTCCAGGAGAACACTGTCAATTTCGGATAAGTACAATTCATCCATGAGCTTCTTCAGATCTACATGCCCATCCGGTCCATCCAGCTTTAAAATCCGTACACCTTTATCAGCGAGCTGTTTTTCCTTTTCTATTTCTATTGCAGATGTAGTGGCTATTATTACTCCTGCTGAAGATTGTATATTTATTACCTGACTATTTACAGGTATAACCCCCTTACTGTCAACAATTATCCTGACCGGATCTTTTCCGGTTTTACCGTTTATTCTTGTGGTAAGGGACGGGTTGTCAGTCATAACTGTGTTTACTCCCACCATAATAGCTGAGACCCTGTCCCGGATAGAGTGAACCTGCTGTCTGGAACTTTCCCCCGATATCCATTTGGAATCACCGCAGGCTGAAGCAATTTTCCCATCAAGAGTCATTGCGGTTTTCATTATTACGAAGGGTCTTTTACAGGTTATATACTTGACAAATATTTCATTGAGCTTTACTGCTTCCTGTTCAAGAACGCCAGTAACGGTTTCAACTCCTGCAGCCTGCAGAAGCTTTCTTCCCCTTCCGGCAACTTTTGGGTTAGGATCTTCCATAGCCATTACTACTTTACTGATTCCCTCTTTTATAATTCTTTCGGCACAAGGAGGTGTTCTTCCGTAATGTGAACAGGGCTCAAGATTAACATAGAGCGTCCCTCCCCTGACACAGCTCCCTGCATTACTAAAAGCTGCCACCTCGGCATGTGGGCCTCCCGGCATTTCATGGTAACCCTCTGCGACTATTTCTCCGTTCTTTACAATTATTGCTCCCACCAGAGGATTGGGGTTGGTTCTCCCCCAACCAGCTTTTGCAAGTTCCAATACCTTCTTCATGTAAAATTCATGCATTTCCATTGGCAATTCTCCTGTAAACGGTAATAACAAATACATCAAGGGCCAAAGGACAATAAAAACACAAAGACCCTGGAAGCATACTACCTCCAGGGACATAAAAAAACAAAATAAAATACACTATCTTCCATCCAGACTGTACTGTCGGCTCCGGAATCTGACCGGATCTGCTTTCGCTCGCGGGCTCGCATTAAGGAACAGCTAATTAATAACTTTCCACTATTGCCTACCGCCGGTAAGGAATTTCACCTATCCCTGAAGTGTTTGTTATACACCATATATTATTCAATTATTTTGAATATAGCATTAAGCATAATTAATGTCAAGGCTGATTTTCATTATAAGCAAGCAATTATTTAAGCACGTTGGTTATCGCTAAATCAGCCGACTTTATATACGTACTTTAAAATGTGCTCTATATTGTTTGCCAGAAGTCTCTGTGCTTCTATATAGTATAAGTTTTGTTTATAACTTTCATAATTTTCCCTGTTTTTAATTACAGTCACAACGCCTGCTTCCTGTCCCTTTTCTGTAGCAACCTTTGTATTCTTTCCATCCGCTCTTTCAATTTCCAGATATCCTTCACTTACCAGGTAATCAGCTATCTTTATTGCCGACACCTTTTGAAAATTGTTTTGCAAAAGCAGGTAATTCACTTTATCAGCAAATATACTAATAGTTACCGGCTCCTTGGAAAGTTCAAGCTGTTCCCTGATTAACGTACATACCTCATCAAAAGTGTACTCTTTTTCAGCTGCTTCAGGTTTCTCAGGATTACTATAGCTTGCTATCAATTCCAAAAATTCCTTCCCATACGCTTCCAGTTTAATTTTTCCCACACCCGATACCTGTAAGAATTCATCAGCATTAGCAGGCATTTTACTACACATGTCAATCAGAGTGGAATCAGAGAATATTACGAAAGCAGGAACATTCTTTTGTTGCGCCAACTTGAATCTAAGCTCTTTGAGTTTAGCAAGCAGAGCATTATTTACAGCAACCCTGGTCTTTGTCTTCCTGATTTCAGGCTGCTGTTCTATTAATGTCTTCATCATAAGTTTTTCATTATCATACATTACATTCCTTGACTTTTGAGTCAGCTTTACCTGAGGGAACTCAGTATTGGTCAAAGCTAGGTATTCATTAAGAACCAAATAATTAATAATATCGCGAATCTGCTTTTCTTGTATTCCGGCCATTATGCCATAAGTCTTCAGCTTGTCCAGACCAAATTTCAGTACCTTTTCAGACTTACTGCCACGGAGTGTATCAATCACCATTTTTATCCCATAACGCTCATTCATTCTGGTGATACATGACATAATCTTTTGAGCATCTTCGGTAATATCTACCTCTTCAAAAGTTGTGTTGCAGTTACTGCAATTACCGCAAGTATCAGCTGCAGCATCCCCAAAATAGCTCAAAATATATTTCCTTAAGCAATCGGTACTGTGACAAAAATATGTAATCTGCTTTAACCGCTCTCTATCCTTTTCCTTCACTTTTTCTGAATTTTCAAAATCCAGTTCACTATTTTCATTTGAACTGTCTATCAGCAACTGATTTGTCACTACATCCTGTCCGCCGTAAAGCATGATACAATCTGCAGCAGAACCGTCACGGCCGGATCTCCCAGCCTCCTGATAATAGCTTTCAAGATTTTTTGGCATATTGTAATGAATGACAAAGGCTACATTACTTTTGTCAATACCCATGCCGAAGGCATTTGTTGCAACCATTACCGCCCTTCTGTCATACAAAAAATCATCCTGGTTTTGTGTCCGTTCATTTTCAGTCAACCCAGCATGATATCTGGTAGCATTGAATTTATCCTCAATCAATTTATCACATACTTCTTCAACTGTTTTTCGGGTAGAGCAGTATATAATTCCACTCTTACTTGGATTTTCCTTTAAATATTTTAAAACTGCCTTGTACTTGTCAACAGGTTTTTGGACCCCGAAATACAGGTTTTCACGGTTAAAACCCGTTACCAGCTCAAAGGGATTATTTAACTTCAGAAGGCTGACAATATCGTCCTTGACCTCCTTGGTAGCGGTTGCTGTAAATGCCGATACAACCGGTCTTTTTGACAATTTATCAATAAATTCGCTGATTTTTAGATAGCCGGGTCTGAAATTTTGTCCCCATTGCGATACACAATGAGCTTCATCTATTGTTACCATTGATATATCAGAATTTAGTGAAAATTCATAAAATTCATTTGTATCAAGTCTTTCGGGGGCTACATATATAATCTTGTATTTGCCTGACTTTGCATTCTCCAATGCTCTAGCAATCTGATTATTACTAAGTGTGGAATTAATAAAAGCAGCTGGTATTCCACTTGCAATAAGTGACTGCACCTGATCCTTCATCAGTGATATAAGAGGTGATATAACAAGTGTTATTCCCTTGAACAAAAGTGCCGGAACCTGAAAGCAAAGAGACTTACCGGCTCCCGTAGGCATTATTCCGAGAACATCCCTTCCGCTTAAAATAAAATCAATCAGTTTTTCCTGACCTTCACGGAAGGAATCATAACCAAAGTATTCCTTTAAAATTTGTTTCTTTTGCACTTTAAACTCCAATCTATTTCCGATTATACCGAGGCAATAGATGTCTTTAAGAACAACTCTGCCTCGTTGAAATGCGCATACTGTAAGAAAATTTATCTACTGACAAAAATGAAACCTATGCGTTATAACAATCCCTCGTTCAACGAAGTATTGTATTACTTTAAGTATATCAGTTGTACAAAACAAGCTCAACTTTATATAACTTAAACTAAGCTATATTTTATTTATACAGATTCTTTTTAAACAAAAAGAGTGCTCCAGATTTGACCTGTCACACCCCAGTTTATATTCTTTCTTATAATTAATTTTCCAAAGCAGGCCTTAATATTTTAAAGCTTACTTAATTCTACCGCAATACGGGCTCCTATTTTTGCATTATTGTAAACAAGCTTAATGTTAGAATCCAGACTGGCACCTTCAGTTAATTCTTTTACCTTTGCCAGCAAAAATGGTGTGCTGGCCTTTCCCTTTATACCTTTTTCATCAGCTTCTTTTAAGGCATCCGCTATTGCCCTGTTTATTACATCCGGATTCATTTCATACTCCTCAGGTATTGGATTTGCAATAACTGCGCCACCTTTTAGTCCTAAATCCCATTTGGTTTTCAAGGCTTCTGCAAGTTCTTTTGGAGTATCTACCCTGTAATCTACGCCAAAGCCACTTTTTGACGTATAGAAGGCCGGCAGTTCATCAGTTCCGAACCCAACCACAGGCACACCCTGAGTTTCAAGATATTCCAATGTGAGCCCTATATCAAGGATGGATTTTGCCCCTGCACATATTACCGCCACATCAGTATGTGCCAGTTCCTGCAAGTCTGCCGAGATATCAAAGGTTTCCTGTGCACCTCTGTGAACACCGCCAATACCTCCTGTAGCAAATATCTTTATTCCTGCAAGACTGGCAATTATCATGGTTGATGCCACAGTAGTTGCTCCGTCCAGGCCCTTGGCCAGTACAAAAGGTATGTCTCTCCGGCTGGTTTTTACAACCTCAGTGCTGCCTTTTCCTATATATTCTATTTCTTCTGTGGACAATCCCACCTTTAATTTTCCATTAATTATGGCTATTGTTGCAGGAACTGCTCCGTTCTCCCTTACAATCCCTTCAACATTAAGGGCTGTTTCTACATTCTTTGGATATGGCATTCCGTGAGAAATAATGGTAGATTCAAGAGCTACTACTGCTTTCCCCTCTTCCAATGCCTTTTTTACTTCCGGGTTAATGTCTAAATATTTTTCTAACATAATCCTATCTCCTTCATTCTTTTATTTACATTTTCCTGTGAAATATTTGGATTTATAGTCTCTTCATGGCTTAATGCCAAAATTGCGGCCGTCATTGAAAAACGTGTACTATGTTCAATATCATAGTCATTGAAATGGCAATATGCCAAAGCAGCTACAAAGGCATCTCCGGCACCGGTTGCATTTACAACCTTTACCTCGGGATTTGCTATAAGCTTGTGATTATGGCCATCATTATAAAATACGCCGTCTTTTCCAAGTGTTATGAAAACATTTTTAACACCTTTATTAAGAAAGTACTCAGATGCCTTCAGCAAATCATTATTGTTGACGGTCTTAATCCCTGATAGCAGTTCGGCCTCAATCCTGTTGGGCTTTATTGTGTGGAAGGCACCAATTTTATTCTTGATTTTTAATGCTTTTGTACTTGAAACAGTGTCCAGAAAAAATACTGTATTCTTGAAATTATCCAGAACATAGTTAATCACCGTGTCAGGAATATTGGTGTCTATTATGCAAAGCTTTGAATTTTCAATTACCTGTCTTTTATCCTGGATAAAATCGATGGATATCTCATTATAAATATCCATATGAGAAATAGCAGCTTTCATATCTCCTTTTTCGTCCAGAATAGCCAAATACGTAGAGGTGGGTACCTGTGACATAAAGAGGGAACTCTTCATATCAAGACCGATTGCTGTAGCGTGTTCAACAATTTTCCTACCATATATGTCTTCGCCCACAGCACTGATAAGTTTTGTTGAAACACCCAGATGCACAAGATTTTCGGCAATATTTCTGCCTACACCGCCAAGACTGACCTTGACCTTACCGGGATTAGAATCCTGAAGTATAAGGTTCTTTTCAGGAAAACCGATAATATCGATATTGGATCCTCCTAAAACACTGACATAATCATTCTGCTTCAGAATATAACCTTTTCCGGCAATCAATCCTTTTTTTATAAGATTTGTAATATGCACTGCAACTGAAGAGCGGGTAATTCCCAGTGCAGAAGCCAGTTCATTTTGTGAAATTGTAGGATTTTTACCGATTAAGTCCAGCAACTCTTTTTCTCTATTAGTCATACGCTTGTCCCTCATAAACATTTGCTTATTAACTAAACTTTAGCTTAATTTCATGTTATCATAAAACTAATATGATTACAAGGTAATACCAGCAAATTTTTTTAACGAAAAAAAGCAGAGACATCCAATGATATCACTGCTTTTCCTTGTTTAATCAACTTATATAAACTTATAGTTTAATAAAAAATTTTTCTGCTGTCGAAATATTTTTCTTACCTTATGTTTTATTTCAGATTATCCACCGCAGCTCTTTCAATGGCCAATCCCTGGGTGTAGCGTTTCATAAACTCATTGAATCCGGCAACATCCGCTGGATCCGGTGCTACTGAACTACCCTGTTTGCCTGCAAAAACCTTCTGTTTAAGAAAATCTCCGAGAGACTGGTTTTCATCGCGGTTGATCATATAGGAGGCAAGCAGTGCAATACCCCAGGCTCCACCTTCTCCGGCTGTTTCCATAATTGATACAGGAACATTTACCGCAGCAGCCATAATTCTCTGACCCACTTCTTTGGTCTTGAAAAAGCCGCCATGCCCCAGGATTTCATCAACCTTTACATTTTCCTTTTCAAAAAGAATATTGAGACCTGTTTTAAGAGCACCCAGAGCAGTAAATAAATTAACTCTTATAAAATTAGCAAGGTTAAAGTTGCTGTTTGATGATCTTACAAACATTGGGCGGCCTTCCTCAAAATGAGTGATATGCTCACCGGAAATGTATCCGTATGCCAATAAGCCTCCGCAATCCGGGTCACCCTGGAGTGCCATGCCCAGCAAAGTATCATATAGCTTCGGTTTGCTTACCTCCAGACCCAATGCCTTGATTGCTTCAGCAAACAGGCCCAGCCATGCGTCATAATTGGAAGTACAATTGTTTGAATGTGCCATGGCAACTAGTTTTCCATCAGGTGTTGTAACCAGGTCTATTTCGGAATATGCTTTTGATAATTCCTTTTCAAGTACAATCATTGCAAAAACTGATGTACCTGCAGATACATTACCAGTACGTGCTGCTACACTGTTGGTTGCCACCATACCTGTTCCGGCATCACCTTCAGGAGGACAAAGAGGTATACCGGGTTGAAGTTCTCCAGTAACATCCAGAAGCTTCGCACCTTCTGCTGAGAGTACACCGGCTTTTTCACCTGCAACCAGAACAGTTGGGAGAATGTTTTCAAGCTTCCAGGGAAGATTCTTAGAACAGATTAATTTGTTAAATTGGGTTATAAACTGTTTATTAAAATCCCCTGTGTTCAGGTCAATTGGGAAAACACCAGATGCTTCGCCTACTCCAAGAACTTTCTGTCCGGTCAGTTTCCAATGTATATAGCCTGCCAAGGTTGTTATAAAATCAATGTTTGATATGTGTTCTTCGTTATTTAATATTGCTTGATAAAGGTGTGCAATACTCCATCTTTGTGGAATAGGATAGTCAAACAACTCAGTCAGCGCCTCTGAAGCCTGACCGGTAATATTATTGCGCCAGGTACGGAATGGTGTTAATTGTTTGTCACTTTTATCAAAAACCATATACCCGTGCATCATTCCGCTGAAGCCGATAGCTCCGGTTGTTTTAAGCGAAACACCGAATTGCTCCTTGACACTGTCAGCCATCTTCTGATAACTGTTCTGTACACCTTTCCATATATCATCTATACTGTAGGTCCAAATATTATTGACATAACTGTTTTCCCAGTCATGACTTCCTGTTGCAATTGGGGTATTATCTGAACCAATGAGGACTGTTTTGATTCTGGTGGACCCCAGTTCAATTCCGATTACAGTCTGTCCGTTAATTATAGAATTCTTCACATCATTCAATTCTAGGCTCATTATCTTTTCCTCCTGTATATTCAGCTATTAGTCAAATAAATAACTATTTTATTAATTAATTTATATTATTGTAAATCAATAGTCAAGCTAAATAGGAAATTCTTAAGCAGCAAATTTCGTAAACTTAATTTTCAGCAGCAATTGTATCCAATATCATTTTTATAACTCATACAAAGGCATGTCTTTGGCGTATACTAATTAAGAATAAAAAACAGGGGATGAATTATGAATTATTATGAGCAGCAAGTATTACAGGAATTAAAGTTATGGCAGCAGGAAATGCTGAAGAAGCCCACAATTGCAAACCGCCTCGGTAAAGGAATTCAAAACAAGGTCAACGGTCTCATTCCTGAAAAAGCTCACAATGTAATTACCGGAACTATAAAAACCATGGTTAGAGGAGTATTATTCGGCTCAGAACTAACTACCGGAACACCCCTGGCTAACGCCTCGCTGGAGGAGCGTGACTATATTGCTAAAGACAAGATCAGTTTTTATAAAAGAACAGCTGCCGTCAGCGGTGCCTGGACAGGATCCGGAGGCATATTTCTCGGGATGGCGGACTTCCCCATTCTTTTAAGCCTCAAGCTTAAATTTCTTTTTGAAGCAGCTTCAATATATGGTTTTGATGTGACCGACTATAAGGAACGTTTATATATACTCTATATATTCCAACTGGCGTTTTCAAGCCAGCAAAGGACCACTGAAATTTATCAATATGTACTGAATTGGAAGGGTTATTCGGATATGCTTCCGGACGACATTAATTCTTTTGACTGGAGAACTTTCCAGCAGGAATACAGGGACTATATCGATCTGGCAAAAATGCTTCAATTGGTTCCTGTAATCGGTGCAGCTGTTGGAGCTGTGGCAAATTACCGTCTTATGGACAAACTTGGTGAGACAACTATGAATGCATACAGGCTGAGGCTGCTTGATCCTTATCAGTGCTCTTGATTATTTACACCGGTTAATTCATATTATTTTATTGAACTGAATATACAGATGTGAATTTGATATGGGAAAATTTATTAAATGGCTTAACATGTAATGATTTTTTTAGCTATTTATTTTTTACTTCATACCATTCAGTGACCTTATCCCACTTTTTATAATATATTTTAAGAAAACTTTTACTTATGCCATATTTGTCATACCCGCCGGTTCCCCTTTGATATATGGATAAGGCGGCATCCCGCTTTTTCTTGCCTTCAAGATTCTTAACCCGCTTGTCAGCAAGTATCCAGCTGTACATGGCCGTTCCCCAGTTTATATTTATTTCACCATCAAGAGGTTTGTTCTTTGTTTTCAAGGTTTTTGCGAGATTTGCACAATTACCGCTGCTTATCTGAAAATAGCCGTAATACTTGCCGCACACAGCCTTCTCATTGAAATTGCTCTCTGTATAAATAAGTGCAAGCATATCAATATAATTTAATTCTCTTTTTTTGCAATACTCCCAGAGCAGTTTTTGATGCTCCTTTTTCATAGGATTTTGCTTTCTGTACCATAAATTTTCTTCGTCTTTTGTACTGTCCTTATCTTTCACTTCTATTGCGGGAGCTGTTGTGGTACTTATGTCCGGTTCAGCAGTAGTATTATCTTCCGCTGCCTCTACTGATGTATCCTCGACAGCCTTTACAGGGCTTACAGTTATGTCTGATCCGGGTTCCGGATCAGATGATGTATATGCTTCCATAGCCCCTATTACACCATAAGCTTCATAAGAATTCTGTGACTGCGTGACTTTATTATATGTAACTGTTTGATTACGTGTTGTATTTGACTTGGCAAATGTTTGAACAGGCGCAAAACAACCTGCCAGGAAACAAAAAGCAATAATGATGGATAATATCCTTTTTCTCTGCTTCAATTTTGCTATCCCCCATTCGGAATATTATGGATCAGTATGAATATTATATCAGTGCTTCACCTTTTTTGGAAGATATTGCTCGATTTCGGAATGGATCAGGGTCATGTAAGCTTGTATGTAAAAATAGATATCTGACTCTACTATTTGAAACATCTTTAATTTTTCTTCACCAGAACCTCCAGGGATAAGTTATCTCATTGTAGCCATATCAAGATTTCCAGAGAAGTATGCAAACAATAAAATTGAGCTTTATATTTGCATAAATGATATCATTTTAACCAATCCTTTGCCAATCTCTTTTTAAAGAAAATAATAATTAGACCAAACATAGCAACAATAATAAAAACTAAAATATATTTTGTTAATTCTTTTGGATTCTCTTTTAAGATATCTATATACGAAATTCTTCTTGTACCAAATTCTCCTTTTTCCGGTGCCCAGTAATCCACTTTCCGATAAAGTGATAGTACTACAAAAATACAAATCGCAATTACAAATTCAATTATTGAAATAATCCTCTTTTTGCTTTTATGTAAAGTGCTCATTTAAATTTATTCTCCTGAACATTGAAGTTCAATTCCATCATAAGACTCCGGTTATAACCTCTTTATCATTTTATCCAAATTGATTATATAGTAGCTTTTGTTCAATTTGCTTTGTGGTACCTCTATACTCAGATACTATACTTAAAGTGTATCATTAAATAACTTATACTTTTCAATATACTTACTTCTAATCCTATAATTACTTATAAGATATTTGCCTAATGTAATACCTTCTCTGTTCTGGTATCCACTGTAAACCTTAATTTTGCCGCCGTCGTTCATAGTTAAATAATACCCATCCTCTTTGACTGAGTTAGCTTTTTTACCGATATATATCTCGATAGTTCCAATTTTTTTAACATTAACTATTTCTACTATTTTTATTTCAAAAGCCTTTATCTCTTTAATCTTAAAGAAATAGAAGTATTTAGGACATTAAAAATAATAATTACAAACAAACTTACATATCTTGGATAGTATTTAAAAGTCATTATCTTACCCCACGTTAAATATCTTTTGTTGCTTGTTCAGTCAATAATATTATTACCCGAATATTTGCGAATTTCGTGCCCATAATTCTCCCCATATCATATCTATATTAATCAATATTGCATTTCAATTGGACTGACAAATATTTTCAGATCCGTTTATTAATCAAAAGTACAAAACCCGGATTTAAATTTTTGTCCAATTCATTATAATCTCTACTTCACCGGTATTTTCATCATTTTGCTCTTTTGCCACAGCAAAACTTTCTCTTAAGTAAAATTTAACTGCACCAACATTCTTTTTGTATACTTGCAGATACAGTTCAGAGTGATTCTCCTTGACATGATCAAGTAAGGATTTTCCTATACCCTGAGATTGGTTGTTTGCATTAATAAATATTCCAGCAATATAGTTTTCCATTAACCCAATAAACCCCTGAATTGTATTATTATCTTCATAAACAAGGATTTCAGAATTAGGCAACATCTCTTTAACTATTTCGTAATTTCCTTGCCAGTAGCTGCTGCTAATAAAATTATGGGCCTTAATATTGGTTTCAAGCCATATTTTCATGACTATGTCCAAAT
The DNA here is from genome assembly GCA_029266335.1 of Eubacterium sp. Lineage (GTDB taxonomy): Bacteria > Bacillota > Clostridia > Acetivibrionales > DSM-1351 > Ruminiclostridium. The sequence continues at coordinate 42,544 of JAQSXC010000016.1, forward strand.
CTTCAAATTTAAACTTTCTTATCATATTTACTCCGATTTTTATATAATTGGGGGAACCGGCTGGTTTATTCCCAAGTGTCTGAACTCCCCGGCATCCACACCTTTTACTTTTAAACGCTGATGAGTATATTCAATATCAGGACAGTTAATGCCCATTGTTGCTAGTATCACTGCAAAATCTAAGAGCAACCTGATTTTTACAGTTTTAGAACGGACACAATCTCATCCCCGCACATTTCTCCATTTTCAAGGAATCCTGCTGAAGAATAAAGCTTTTTTGCAATAATATTTTCAGGTTCGTAGGAAAGCCAACAATATTCAGCTTCACCGCAAGGCATTGATTTCAGGTATTCCAATGATGATAACAGCGCTTTTTTCCCTATTCCCTGGCCTTGAAATTTTACGTCAATCATGAAACGCCAAATGCAATAATTATTTTGAGCAATTTGAGGTTCGTCTTCGTCACCGGTTGAACCATATCCAAACATAACAAATCCTACAAGACAGCCGTCATTATATATACCAAACGGTAATGCTACACCACCCGAAGTGATAGTAGTAAATGCTTCTATAATACTTTCTGTGTTGGTAGCTACAAAATCTTTCTGATTAACATCCACAGACAGCTTAATTACCTTCCATACATTTTCTGAATCAATCTTACGCAATTCTATCATATATTTCTCCTCATATTTATACTTTTATGTTTTTCCTATTCTGCTGTAATACTTATTCAATTATTTATTCTGCTTATCGCGAGAACTTACATCTATAACTTTTTCCATTTCTTTTGTACCTTCTTCATCAACACAGCACTTTATAACTATCGTTCCATCCTCATTCCATCTCATCGGTGTAACATCAGAATTAATATTTACCTCTCCACCCATATCATAAGAATTGTATATAACGTCATATGGTAATTCCTCTGGGTATGAAAAATCAAAGAAATAAGTACTCGAAGGACATGCCCAAAAGCACCCATCAACTGCAAGAATATTGTTTTTACTACAATATAGTACATCCGTCCATATAAATGTCTCTTCGTGACCTGTAAAACTCTCCTCTGGTATGTAATGATACACTTTGTAATTTAACAAATCAATAATACTGTAACCGTACAAGTCTATTGAAAATAGTAGATACCTTTTTCCATTCGAATGTTCAACTTCTGAGAAGAAGTCAACAGAATAATTTATATTTCTTATTTCAGCCACTGTATTACCGCTACTATCAATCATCTGAGTTTTGGATGTATGTACATGATATTTCTGAATCTCATAGCTATCATCATGGTAGTATGAAGTTATCAATGTATGTTTGCCATCAGATAAATGCTTGACTTCTTCACTGTTGCTCTTATATTTATCAATAAAAATGTATTCGAATTGTTTCCTATACTCCAAGTACTCATTTGTATATGCAACATTGTTTGATTCCATAAAATCTCCCACTCATTTTTGCTCTAAATGCCTTGCATTGTATTCTTCTAAATCTTCAGCAATTGGAAAAAGTCTTCTTGAATGATTCAACTATTTCATTGTGCTTTGATATTACAAGAACTAACGTTAAATCAAAAGGTACTATCTCAATATCTGAAAGCGGATGCTGTAAATTTACGTCTGATACCCAAAAGTTCGGGTTTTCATCGCACAGGGGAGAGGATACTTCATAACATCATTTAGTGTAATGTCCTTTTTAAATGCTGAAAATACTCCCAAAATGAATTCTGCAACAACATTAGTGCAATGATTTGAACACCCAGTAATCAAAGTGGTCTTCTTCGTTTACACCTCTATTGAGTTGGAAGATTCCATTACACCATGATATTCTTTTATTCTCAATAGAAATCTCTCACAAACTTATTTTGACGGACAAAAGTTTGTTTAATTGTTCTACTTCCTTATCAGTACATTGAATATTTATCCAACCGTTAAATTCAAACATTTCTACAACTCCCACCAAAACTCATGATTGACATAAAATTAACATCAATATACTAAGATATTCCGTAATACCCTTTATAAAAGTCAAGTATACTATCTTTTGAAAACTCATTAAAATCACCTGCTATAATACTTTTCTGCAAACAATCAAGTTCTTCACTTGTTTCATGATTCCTCAATTCTTTAAGGTATCTAGTTGTCTCTTCAACTCCTGCTCCGCAAAGTAGTTGAACATCTATGTAACATCCTGCATCAAAATCTTTCCGCTTTGCTCTCCAAATAAGCGAAGTGTCTTCCACACATCCAATAGCAAACAGTTGAACACAAAGCGTTTTGAGTAACTCATGGTCTTTTAATACTTGAGTTGATGTTTCTTCTATTAAAAGTTTTCTTATCTCATCTAAATATTGTTTTGAAGGAACTAGCCCATACATTTTTAGTACTTCATCTACATCATTCATAAATAGTTCTCCTAACTAACCCTTTAATTCTTATAAACTTTTCAGACCATATAAACCTCAAGTTTTATGGTATATAATACCATTTAACTGCACCATATAGATAGTGTATAATTGAATTCCACACTTCATAGTAATTATAATGCGCTCACTTTTCTAATTCAAAGCATTCTGGACAATACATTTTATCATTTATTTTATAGCTTTTCATAAGACCCTCTATATAATCGAACCTGTCCTTATTTGTAATCCATCGGTTACACTTATAGCATCGAAAACAATTGATTCATGTTCTGCTTCTAAGGTAGTGGAAGGGACAATGCACAATGGAAAATCATCATCAAAATGCTCCCAGATAGAATCATCACCATGATTATTTAATATAGTCTCATCAATTTCTGCAATATAAGTAGCATTGATAACAACAAACTTTTTTATTCCAACCACTCCTTTACTGTATAAAATCAGCATTTTGATTATTTACAGCTATTACCCATTAAAACTTTTATTGGAATAGTCAGTATTACTATTCCACAAGCTTTAAGTCTAACCCTTCTTTTCTAGCACCATATCCCCATGAATAACAAACAAGACCTTTGCCAGTTTCCCAAACAAATTTTGAATAGCTACTATTTCTTGAATTGTAAGCACAATAGGTACACTGGTTATTCGTAACTGATATTTCTGTTTCCCAAACATCCTCTTTAAATTTCATATTTGTATTAATACATCGAATTAAACTTCTCTCAGTGCTTGGCAATTGTCCACTTTTCTCCATTTCCTTGATACACCCTAATTCATTAACTATTCCATTTTCAACAAAGCCCTTATAATCAAAATCATTAGGAGGACAAAATTGATAGATTTTATCTTTGGTTATCCAAAGGTAAATTTTCTCATCCTTTTCTTCAGTATTATTTTTAGCACCAGTTATAGAAAACTTGAGTTCATAAATATTGCCTTTAGTTAATTTAGCAACCTTGGATACTGCAAGATTTGCCATTACACGAAGACGCCCTTCGGAGTCTAAATATTTATTATATTCAGCGTATTTACTACCTTCTGCATCATACATATCTTGATTCCATAGAGAACCTCTATAAAGATACTGTTTATTTGAGGAAATATCATAGCAGAAAAACTGATTTATATTTTGTGCTTCTTCATTATGGCTGACTTCTTCCACTGATGTCGTCAGTGATTGTTTCTCATGATTAACCACTTCAGCAACATTGACCATTTGTTTATTACTACAACCTGTAATCACACCAATAGCTACAATAAAAATTATGACTAAATTATTTACTTTTTTCACTGAGAAATAAGCTTTTATTTCTTTCATATATGAACCTCAATAATATGTGTAATTTGCTTAATGAAACATTTAACCTTCACAAACTAAAAAATGAAAAATTTACAAGAACCATAAACCTCATGATTTAATCAGTGATTGTTTTACTTTTCTTCCTTAACTAATTAATTCAAAAGGAACGCTAATATACTGCCCCAAAAGTATCCTACAAAAGAAAACAAAAGAACAATGAGCATTCCGAAACGTAAACGGTAAACCATCCGTACTGGTAATAATAAAGCCGCCATTTCTGGCAGCTGATTTACTTTTGATTTTGTTTTCGGCACTCAGCTGGAAGACT
>JAQSXC010000177.1 GCA_029266335.1 Eubacterium sp.
TATAATCTTAGCTGCTATAAGCTGCTAAAATATTATGCAAGGAGAAAACTATGAAAGAATTCATGAATGAAGACTTTTTACTGGATAATGAAACTGCAGTAAGGCTATATCACAGCTATGCCGCTAAGATGCCCATATTTGATTACCATTGCCATCTCAATCCGAGAGAAATTGCTGAAAATAAGAAATACCGCAACATCACCGAATTATGGCTAGGTGGAGATCATTACAAATGGAGGGCAATCCGGAGCAATGGTATTGACGAAAAATACATAACTGGTGATGCAGAGGACAAGGATAAATTTCTGAAATGGGCTGAAACAATACAGAACTGTATTGGAAACCCATTGTATCACTGGACCCACTTGGAGTTAAGACGATATTTCGGAATAAATGAGCTTTTGTCTCCCTCAACCTCTGAACATATCTGGGAGTGCTGCAATTTAATGCTGCAGCAGGAGGATTTCACTGCAAGAAATCTTATCAGGCGCTCAAATGTAAGGGTTGTCTGCACAACTGACGACCCGGTAGATTCATTGGAATACCACAAAGCAATTGCAGCAGATAAAGCCTTTGATATCAAGGTCCTGCCTACCTTCCGCCCAGACAAAGGTATTAATATTGAGAAGGACGGCTTCCTACCCTGGCTGCTGAAGCTGGGAGAGGTCACCGGCTCTGAAATCGCTACCTTTCAGGATTTGGAGAATGCCCTTGCTTCAAGGCTGGATTTCTTCCATCAGGCCGGCTGCAGAATCTCTGACCATGCACTGGACCCTATGGTTTTTCACGATGGAACTGAGGAAGAGGCCTCAATAATTCTTCAAAAAACTCTGGCGGGCAAACCTTTATCCCAGACAGAAATAGCCATATATAAAACACAGGTACTCACATTTCTGGGAAGGCAGTATGCTAAACTTGGCTGGGTAATGCAGCTGCATCTGGGAACCATGCGAAACAACAACAGCCGGATGCTGCAGCAGTTAGGACCGGATACAGGCTTCGACTCCATTGGTGACTGGACCTTCGCACCGGCACTCTCAGCCTTGTTAAACAAGCTGGACAGCACAGATGAGCTCCCAAAAACAATTCTATATAACTTAAATCCCAGGGATAATGATGTTCTCAGTTCCCTTATTGGCTGCTTCCAGGGGGGCAATATTCCCGGAAAACTTCAGTTTGGCTCCGCATGGTGGTTCAATGACCAGAAGGACGGAATGGAGAAGCAGCTGGTTGCACTGGCAAATCTGGGTCTTCTCAGCAGGTTTGTGGGAATGCTAACCGATTCCAGAAGCTTCTTGTCCTACATCAGGCACGAATATTTCAGAAGAATACTGTGCAATATCCTTGGCACCTGGGTAGAAAAAGGTGAAATTCCCAACGATATGGCCTTATTGGGTAAAATGGTGCAGGATATCTGCTACAATAATGCGGTAAGGTATTTCGGGATAGAAGCTTAGTCCGCAGCAGAAAAAAATAGCAAATTATATTTTCAGACCGCGGGTATACATTAAATCAAGGTGGATGCATGGTTAGTAAAAATAAAGACATAACCATATCATCATTATGGATTTTGGCTTTATTTTTACGGCTGCAACACATTGATTTAAGCTTGTACGACTGGATTGTGACTAGAAGTTTTTTAGTTATTATTTTGTTCTGCAAGGTCACCCTTGAGACAGCGATTAAAAAACTCCATTACCAGACTGTTCATCTTATTGATAACTTCATATTTGTCAGTGCTTTGACCAATGTGAATGCCTTTAACCGAGCCGTTAATAAGCTTTACCAGAAAGGGAGATACAAGTGGCAGGTCTGTCAGGCTCATATGATTGGTTCCCGGCAAATAAACCTCAGAAGCATTCGGTGTAGTAGACGCTATTAACTTCTGGGGGATTATGACGGATGGATCGGTAATACTGTTCATTCTTTGTTTCATGACATCGGAATAGATACTGAGGAGCGGTACGGGATAAACTTTATCATTAACGGTGTATTTACCGTCCTTATAACTTACATACTCTCCGAGCAGGTCAGCATCTAGGTTGATTACAGCCACAATGTCTCTTCTGTCCCTGCCAAGCTGTACAGCAGCCGCTCCTCCGAGAGAGTGACCTATAAGTCCTATTTTTGTGGTATCAATATGTTTGAACAACTCATCAGAACTGTCCTTTGTCTTCTGAATTATGGTATTCAGTACGAAATTAATATCTTCTGTCCGAAGGTCAAGCCACTTTTTTTCCAGCTTGAATACAGTCTCATCATCATAAACTCCATTATTAACATCCAGAACTTCCTGCAAAAAACCCCTGTCAACCATAGTATAATTTCCATCGGCATCCATAGTAAGCATTGAATGATATGGATGGTCAACAGAACATACCACATATCCATTGCTTGCAAGCTCCATAAAAGTAGAGGTATTGCTGGCTTTAACCCCGAAGGCGCCATGGGAGAATTCTAATAAATTTACTCTACAAGGTCACCCCGTTTTTAAATATTGCAATTTCCCTGTACCCATTTTCCTCATTCTTGGTAAACAGCTCACCTGAAGCCAATTTTATAACATAATGGTACATATCCTCTGCAACCTGACTCATGGAACTGCCATTAAGTATTTTTCCAGCGTTAAAATCTATCCAATTCTTCTTTCTATCTGAAAGTTCAGTGTTGGTTGAGATCTTGACAGTGGGCACAGGCGCACCAAGCGGAGTGCCTCTCCCTGTTGTGAAAAGGATAAGCTGGGCACCTGCCGCCATCAGAGCGGTCACTGCTACAATATCGTTACCCGGACCCTGCAGCAGGTTTAACCCTCTTTCCCTGACCTGTTCGCCATATTCAAGTACACTTGTGACGTTTCCCGTACCACCCTTCTGGGTACAGCCCAGAGACTTTTCCTCAAGGGTTGAAATTCCACCCTTTTTATTGCCGGGAGATGGATTGTCGTAAATTACCTGCTTGTGCTGTATGTAGTAATCCTTAAAATTATTAATCAACCTGACCGTATCATTAAAAACTTTTTCGTTCATACATCTGTTCATAAGGAGAGTTTCTGCGCCAAACATTTCCGGCACCTCAGTAAGGATGGTGGTTCCTCCCTGACAGAGAAGCTTATCTGAAAACATTCCTACCAGAGGGTTTGCGGTTATTCCGGAAAATGCATCCGAACCACCGCACTTTAAGCCCACAATTAATTTTGACAACGGCTGAAGAGTCCTTCTAAAACTTCCGGCATATTCCACCAGTTGGCTGATAAGCTTCAGACCCTCTTCAAATTCATCCTCTGTCTCCTGGGCAGCAAGAACTTTTACCCTTTTACTGTCATACCTGCCCAGTATCTTTTTGAACTCGTCAACATTGTTGTTTTCACAGCCCAGTCCCAGAACCAGCACACCTCCTGCATTTGGATGCATCACCATTCCGGCAAGTATTTTTTGTGTATTCTCCTGATCCTCCCCCATCTGTGAACAGCCATAGGGATGCGGAAAAGCATATACTCCGTCAACAATTCCCTTAAAACGGGTATTTGCTTCTGAGGCAAGCAGTTCCGAAGTTTTGTTGACACAGCCTACCGTATTGACAATCCAAATTTCATTACGGATACCCACTTTACCATCCTGTCTCCTATAACCCTGGAAACTGTCAGGTTCAGCTGTCCGGCCACAAGCAAATAATTCAGGACTATAGTTATACTCCAGCAGTTCTCCCAGATTTGTTGAAAGGTTATGTGTATGAACATGCCGGCCTGCTGTCATAGAACTCGTGGCATGGCCTATTGGAAAACCATATTTAATGATGTTATCACTTTCAGAAATATCTGTGATTGCAACCTTATGCCCTGCCGGAATATCCTCAAGGGTAGAGATAAATTTTCCTTCAAATTCAACTGTTCCACCCTTTTTAATCTCCTGAAGCACGACTGCCACATTATCTTTGGGATGAATTTTTAAAGCCTTTACCTTATCCATCTGAACTCCCCCCTTTTTACGGAGTTAAATCTGCACACTCAGCCTTCCATAACTACCTTTTTGAGGGCAGCTTCCATACCGTTAGTGTTAATGTCAAACAAATACTCAGAAACCTGCTTTGTCAGGCCTTTGATTTCATTAAGCTCGCTGCCCCACCAGTCAGCCCTTGAAAGGATATTTTGCGCAACGGCGTCACTCCCTGCTTTCGTACCGTCAAAGTTTTTCCAGCATTTACAGAATGCTTCCAGTATGGGCATATCATCACATATCTTGTATTCCACACCGTTTCTTTCACCTGACAGGTAATTTCCCTTAATCTCTTTTCCTTTGTAGAAAGCTATAAGGCTTGCCAGAGAGAAGGTCAGAATCTCAGGCAGCTTTTCTTTGCGGTTGAGGTATTCCAGCAGCGAAGGAAGTACACGTGCTTTAAATTTTGAGACCGAATTAAGAGAAATACTTAAGAGATAATGCTTGATAAATGGATTTGAGAATCTTTCGAGAACCTCCTGCGCAAACCGGATAAGTTGATCTTCCTCCAGGTCAAGGGTAGGAATGATCTCATCAAAAATACCTTTTCTCATGTAAGTACTGATCAGCCTGTCATCCATGCATTCTTTGACAGTCTCAAGTCCATACAGACAGGCGGCAAGAACCGTCATGGTATGGGCTCCGTTAAGAATTCGAACTTTACGGTCCCTGTATGGCTTCATATTATCAGTCCAAATTACGTTAAGGCCTGCCTTGCTGAAAGGAATTTCTGCTGCCAGCCTGCTGTCCCCCTCAATGACCCACAGGTGAAATATCTCTCCGGTATCAAGAAGTCCATCCTTGTAGCCAAGCTCCTCCTCAAGGCTTTGAACCTCCTCCTTTGGATAACCTGTTACAATTCTGTCCACCAGAGTATTCAGGAAGTAATTTTCTTCTTTCAGCCACTTTATAAAATCCGAACCCAGGCTCCACTCTTCTGCCAGCTGAAGCACAATCCTTTTCAGGTTATCACCGTTACGGTCTATCAGCTCGCAGGGAATTATTATCAGGCCTTTGTTCTTTTGAGGAAAAAATGCTTTGAATCTTCTGTACAAAAGTACTGTCAGCTTGCCGGGGTAGGAGGCAGGCGGTTCATCTTCAAACCTGTCTTCCTGACTATAAGCTATTCCTGCTTCTGTAGTATTTGAAATTATAAATCTAAGCTCCGGGCTTTCAGCCAGACTGATATACTCCTGATATTGAGTATACATATTGATTCCCCTGCTGATGGAAGTAATAACCTCTTTGCTGTTAATAAGCTTCCCGTTTTGAACTCCTCTTAGAATAAGGGTGTAAACACCTTCCTGCTGGTTGATTATATCTATGCTTCCGTTTCTGATGGGCTGAACTACCGCAACATTTCCATTAAAAAGCCCTTTGCTGTTCAGACTGTTAATCATCCAGTCAACAAAACCTCTTAAAAAATTACCCTCTCCAAACTGTAGTACTTTTTCAGGATATTTATCTATTGGTCCAACCGGTAAATTTAAAAGACTTTTGCCCTTTTCTTCAATAAGTTTTCTGCTTATAGCCTCCATAAATGCCTCCAAATTCCATTACTCTTAATAACTTAATTTTATTAAAAATAAATGCTTATTTCTCGGCTTAAATTGGCAAAACTAATGCAAAAATTGCTGAAATTAATCACTCTTCTTAAACAGCTTTCTGTAATTCAAGGGTGAAAACCCTGACACCTGTTTGAATGTTCTGTTGAACTGAGAAACGCTTCCGAAGCCGGTTTTATCTGCTACATCAATTACCTTGATCCTTTTGCCGGTAAGAAGCTTCTGTGCTTCTTTGATCCGTAATGTATTTATGTATTCCAGCAGCGTAAAGCCTGTGGTTTCCTTGAATATCCGGCTCAAGTAGTACGGACTGATATAGAAAAGTCTTGCCATGTCCGGTATGGACAATTCTTCATAATAATGTCCGTTTATGTATTTAACTATTTCGGAGACTTTTTCATGCTTCGGACTGTTTGACACAAATGCATTTTCGTCTGTGCCCCGGATATATCGCCCCATATATACCAGCAATTTCATCAACAGACCCTGCAGGCATACTTCAAATCCGGCCTGTTGTTCCTCAGCCTCCAGAAACATTTCGTAGAAAATTTTATCTACTGTCTGCTGTTCCTTGAGTGGCAATTCCAGAACGAAATAGCTTCTGCTGTTTAAACTCTCCAGAAGGCATGCGGTGGAATTGTTGGCTGTGGAAACAAAGGGCTTTCTGAAGTAAAGCAACGTCCTTTCATGATCGGGTTTTTCAGCATCTGTGGTTTTGTGGAGCTCTCCTTCCTTAATCAGGACAAGGTGGCCTTTTTTTATGTGAAAAACGCGGTCTTTAATGAAATAATATCTCTCACCCGACCTCAGGTAATATATTTCGTATTTATCGTGAAAATGTTTTGAGGGCATTGAAAAATAGCCTCTTACTTTAGAGTTTGCTATTGAATAATTGCCATCCTCACTGATAAAAGTTTTTATATCCATTGTCCACAACTCCTTATTTATGAGCTTTTTAAGGCAGCGAAAGGAGACAAGCCGCTTTCGATAACATGCATAATTTATTAATAGTATATTACTCTTTGGACTTCATAGCAATAAATGCTGCATTTTAATCAATTCTGTTAATTTATGCGCAGATAATGTCCGGATAAAAAGTTATAATTGAAAATGGTTTTATTAATATCCTGACCTACTTTCCAGATTTCAATGGATTCGCAGGTTAATAAAGTATTACAAAGGGGGATGCCAAATGCAATTAAGGGCTTTTCAGCAGGATTTACCCGACATTATGGTGCAATCGGTGATTACAAGACACTCAAAATATCTTGATAAATGGTGCTACGAGCTTGGGCTCATACTAAAAGCTGTAGAGGCAGTCTGGCTTCTTTCAGGAAACAGGCAATATTTTAATTATATCAAGGATACCATTGACCGATTTATTGATTCTGACGGTAATATAATGGGGTACGACCCTTATGATCTGAATCTGGATATGGTTAATCCGGGAAAAATATTGCTCCTCCTGTATGTGGAAACCTCGGATACCCGGTATAAGAAAGCTGCAGATACTCTAAGAAAGCAGCTGGACCGGCAACCCAGAAATCATCAGGGGGGGTTTTGGCATAAGGCAATATATCCTCATCAGATGTGGCTTGACGGAGTTTATATGAGTTCGCCTTTCTATGCCCAATATGCAATGATATTTAACCAGCCTGAAGCATATGAAGATATTTTTAATCAGGTAAGCCTTCTTGCAGTTAATGCAAAGGAGCCCTCAACAGGCCTTCTATACCATGCCTGGGATGAAAGCAGGGGAATGAAATGGTCGGATGACACAACAGGCTGTTCACCCCACTTCTGGGGACGTGCCATGGGCTGGTATGCCATGGCTCTTGCAGATATTCTGGACTTCTTTCCAGGCTCCAACCCCAAACGTGAAACAATAATAAACATTCTTAAGGATTTACTTTCAGCTCTTATTCAAGTACAGGACAACAATACGGGATTGTGGTATCAGGTGGTTGACCTGGGAAAGTTTAAAGGAAACTATCTCGAAGCGTCGGCTTCCTGTATGTTTACATATGCTCTGTCCAAAAGTATTGCTAACGGCTATGTGGATGAAGCCTTTAAAATTTCGGCTTTGAAAGCATATGAAGGAATCCTTTGCCACCTTACATATATGGATGATAACGGCTGCATAAATCTGAAAAATGTATGCAGCGTGGCAGGCTTGGGCGGAAACCCCTATAGAGACGGTTCCTTCTCATATTACATAAGCGAACCTGTTGTTGAAAATGATTACAAGGGTTATGGCCCTTTTATGCTGGCAGCAGTTGAAATGGAAAAGCTCAGGAGGAAACAGCTTATATGACATGTCGCTCAGGGTTTATTAATATATTGGATTTTGGTGCTGTTTCAGATGGTACGGAACTATGTACAAAGGCATTTTCTTCTGCAGTTGACAAATGCGTAGAAACGGGAGGTGGAACGGTTTATGTTCCTGCAGGTACCTTCCTCACAGGTCCCATTCAACTAAAAAGCAATACTGCTCTCTATCTTGAAGCCGGTTCCAGAATTTTATTCAGCAGCCGTAAAGAGGACTATCCTCTGGTGGAAGTCCGCTGGGAGGGTTTTGAACGTCCGGGTTACATGCCCATGCTTTATGCCAGGGCTGCTGAAAACATCTCTGTCACCGGCACCGGCACCCTTGACGGCCAGGGAGAATTCTGGTGGGACAGTCATCAGGAGGGTACTCTTGAATATCCACGCCCCCGCCTGATTTACTTTGAAGACTGTACCAGAATTCTCATAGAGAAGGTGCAGCTTATAAACTCCCCAGCCTGGACAGTGAACCCTGTCCGGTGCCAGAACATCACAATAGACAACATATCCATAATCAATCCTCCCAGCTCTCCAAACACCGACGGAATTAACCCCGACTCCTGTAAAAATGTCCGTATTTCAAACTGCCAGGTGGATGTCGGAGATGATTGCATTACTATAAAATCAGGTATTGAAAAAAGTAAGCACCGGATTCCCTGCGAAAATGTATGTGTAACCAACTGTACTCTGCTCCACGGCCATGGCGGTGTGGTCATCGGCAGCGAAATGAGCGGAGGAGTACGTAATGTGGTTATATCAAACTGTATCTTTGAAGGCACCGATCGGGGTATCCGGCTAAAAACCCGAAGAGGACGTGGGGGATCAGTATGCGATATCAGAATAAACAACCTGATAATGAAGGATGTCATGTGTCCCATAGTAATGCATCAATACTACTTTTGCGGTGAAGGCGGCAAGGATCAAAAAGTCCGGGATAAGGCTGAATATCCTGTAACTGATGAAACCCCATGCTTCAGGGAAATCCATTTCAGTAATATTACAGCTGTTAACGCCAATGCTGCTGCCGCTTTCCTGTATGGACTTCCCGAAATGCCTATAGAGAATATAACTTTTGATAACGTCAGTATTTCCATGGCAGAAAATGCTGTTCCAGGAGTACCTGCCATGATGGAGGGTGTAGTACCAACTATAAAAATGGGGGTTTTCTGCTGTAATGTAGGAAGTGCAAGGTTTAGCAATGTTTCAATTAAAGGGCATAAGGGTCCGGCATTTAATCTGAAGAGCTGTAAAAATATCAATTTTTCTCCTTATAGCCCTGGAAAACCGGACTTGGTGCAGGAGGACTGCCGATGATTCAAGGTATTTGATTTTTTAATAATATATGTTAAAAAATAAGCCTCTCTATTTATCAGAGGGCTTACTTTTTA
>JAQSXC010000178.1 GCA_029266335.1 Eubacterium sp.
GCCCATTTTCCTCTTACAATTCCCTTGTAACTGCCGTCGGGCTGCCTGATCCATCTGAAGCACTGTCCGCATTCAAATATGTGCACCAGATTGAAATCCCTGACGTTTCCAACCCGCAGGCAATTGCCCTTTTCCTCCAATGTGTAGCCATTATAGTTCATTTGTCCATATCCTTTCTATTTAAGCATTACATAATTCTATACGATACCTGTACCAGCGCTATTAATTTTTTACCCATATGAGTTTTGCTTGAACCAGATTTTTACTATAAAATAATTTTGGTTACCTGAAAGGTACTAAAGTGATATAATTCATAATTGTAATAAATAAAATGAGCTGCGTAAATAACAAAGTCTTGGAAAAAAACACTGTATTTTGTCAATAATGCACCATTCACGCCTTATACGGCTCACCATATGCGCGTGGATCTGTTTTATCATATTTTTGTGGGCTGGAAAGGCGGTTGCTACTTATTATGAAGGAAAAAATTTATACAATACCCGTAACCGATGCGTTTGCCGTGGACTGCGAATGTCCCCTGTGTGTTCTGGAGAAAAAACTTGAGGACGAAAGCGTAGACTATGCTTTGGGACCGGCTCTGATGGAACCTGACAAGAGGCAGGAAACAAATGAACAGGGCTTTTGCAAAGCACATTTTGAAGCTATGTACAACAAGCAGGTCAATAGATTGGGCCTTGCACTGATGATAGATACCTTTCTTCAGGAAAAAAACAATAATCTGAAAAAAGCCTATGACAGCAAGTCGGCTGCCCTGGAAAAAGACGCTTCCACAGGACTTGTCAAAAACCTGTCCAACAAGCTTTCCTCCAGGCAGAGCGAAACAGAAAAGCTTGTTGCCGAGCTCATTTCACAGCTGGACAATATCGAAAAAAGCTGTGCTATCTGCAGTAAGCTGGAACGTACAATGGACAGATATATTGATGTTGTCTTTTATCTATATTTCAAGGAACCTGAATTCAGAGAAAAATTCCACTCAAAAAAGGGCTTCTGTCTTAAGCACTTGAAGCAGCTGCTGGCTTCCACCAAAAAATATCTCAATGCCAATGAAACTGCCATTTTCACAAAGAATTTGATGGAGATACAGCTTGCAAATATGGAGAGAATCGAAAAGGAAGTTGATTGGTTTACCAAGAAATTTGACTACAGGTTCACTGACGCCCCCTGGGGTAATTCCAAGGATGCGGTAATCAGAAGTATCCAAAAAATAAGAGGAAATAGTGATTTAAAGTAGTAACATTTTAGGGTGCTCGGAAATATTATGTAAAGTAGATAGAATTATTTTTTATCTACCCTATGAGCACCCGAGAGACTGCTACCCCATCCCCATCCTGTACCGGTCCTCCCCCTGGCACAGCAATCATGTCATAATTATTACACTACCCGGGTGTCCGGCGTACCGGAAGGAAACGCAGACACCTCAATGGAAAGATATGGATTGTTATCAACTCTCAAAGGTGCTCATAGGTATCCAATAAACCCGGTTCTTGTACGATCAAAAAACCCCTGCTGCTGTTCCAAATTACTTGCCGATTTTAGACAGATCATATGGTGTTTCCTGGTATACATAATAGTTCAGCCAGTTCAGGAACAATAGATTTCCATGTCCTCTCCATCTGACAATCGGTTGTCTGGTTGGATCATCCTCAGGAAAATAGTTTTTCGGCACTTCAATATCAAGCCCTTTTTCAACGTCCCTGACATATTCCGCCTTCAGCGTCAGTGGATCATACTCGCTGTGGCCTGTGGCAAATATATGCCTTCCATCAGTAGAGGCAACAAGATACACTCCTGATTCCTCAGACTCTGACAGGATTTCCAGCCCGTCAACCTTGCAGATGTCCTCATGCCTGATCTCGGTATGCCTTGAGTGGGGCACATAAAATATATCATCAAACCCTCTCAGCAGTTTGACATGTTCCTTACTCTTTGTGTGTGGAAATACTCCAAACATTTTATCTGGTATATCGTATTTTTGAATTCCATAGTGATAATACAGTCCGGCCTGTGCACCCCAACAGATATGCAGGGTGGAGTACACATTTGTAAGACTCCAGTCCATGATCTGTGTCAGTTCCTCCCAGTAAATAACCTGTTCAAAAGGCAGTTGCTCCACAGGAGCACCGGTTATAATGAGACCGTCGAAATGGTCATCACGTATTTCGTCAAAGGTTTTATAAAACTCCATGAGATGCTCTTCAGGAGTATTTTTAGGCATATGGGATGCCGGATAAAGCAGGACAGTCTCTATCTGAAGAGGTGTGTTACCTATTAGTCTCAGCAGCTGGGTTTCAGTAGTTATTTTAGTAGGCATCAGATTCAATATAACTATTTTAAGAGGCCTTATATCCTGGTGATACGCGCGGTCCTCAAACATGACAAATATATTCTCTTTATTCAGTATTTCAGCAGCTGGCAAATTATCTGGTATTCTAATTGGCATATCAAGCACCATCGCTTTCCGGCTCACAAAAATATACATTTAAAACACGCACCTACCGTGAGCAGATAAGGTGTGGATTGATTTTAAGGTAGTAATATAAATTATATATTTAAGAAAGAAAAAGTCAACTACAAGAACAAAGGTGACAAATACCACTTTTAAAAAAATTTATACTTTCATACACAACAAAAACCCGGAGTTGAATTCATCTCTGTAAATTTCAGCTCCAGGTTTATCTTTTGAGTTTCTTTGGTTGGTGAGACTTGGTATTGATATAAATATTGATAATAAGTACTTATGCTTATATTTATATTGATATTAAGTATTTATTATAACAGGTATTTTTGTTCTTTAACTGCTGCCTACTTGATTTTCTCAAGGGCCTGATCTAGGTCATAAATCAAATCATCGGCATCTTCAATACCTATGGAAAGACGTATGGTATTCGGTGTGACACCCGAGTCAGCCAGATCCTTCTCAGACAGCTGTGAATGTGTAGTAGTTGCAGGATGAATAACCAGGGATTTTGCATCTGCCACATTTGCAAGCAGTGAGAATATTTCAAGACTGTCAATAAACTTCTTGGCTTCCTCAATTCCACCCTTTATACCAAAAGTGAATATGGAACCTGCTCCCTTTGGAACATATTTCTGAGCCAGTTCATAATATTTGTTGCTCTTGAGGCTTGGATAATTAACCCACTCAACCAGTGGATGCTTTTCAAGATGTTCAGCAATTTTCTTTGAGTTGCTGACATGCTTCTCTACTCTCAGGGATAAGGTTTCCAGACCCTGAATGAACAGGAAGGAGTTGAAGGGGCTGATAGCAGCTCCGGTGTCTCTTAAGAGCTGAACCCTTGTCTTTGTAACAAAAGCAACTCCGCCCAATTGTGAGTAGACCACTCCGTGGTAGCTTTCATCAGGCACGGTAAAGCCGGGGAATTTGCCGCTGGCTGCATAATCAAACTTACCGCCGTCAACTATGATACCTCCGATTGAGGTTCCGTGTCCTCCTATGAACTTGGTAGCGGAGTGAACAACAACGTCAGCGCCAAATTCAATAGGTCTTACCAGGTAAGGTGTTCCGAAAGTATTATCAACTATCAGCGGAATATTGTTTTTGTGCGCAATATCGGCAACAGCCTGTATATCTATAATATTAGCATTCGGATTACCGATTGATTCTATAAAAATTGCCTTTGTCTTATCATTGACAGCCTTTTGGAAATTCTCCACATCGTCAGGATTTACAAAGGTTGTAGTAACTCCGTATCTTGGAAGTGTTACTGCAAAAAGATTATAGGTACCGCCATATAATGTGTTTGCCGCTACTATATTATCGCCTGCTCCTGCAATATTCAGTATGGAGTATGTAATTGCCGCCGAACCTGAAGCAACCGCCAAAGCAGCAGTACCACCCTCCAATGCAGCTACTCTCTTTTCAAATACATCATTTGTAGGATTCATTATTCTTGTATATATGTTTCCTGAAGCTCTTAAACCGAATAAATCTGCTGCATTATTGGCATCCTCGAAAACATATGAAGTAGTCTGGTAAATTGGAACAGCTCTGGACCTCGTCGTTGGATCTACATCCTGTCCTGCATGTACCTGTAAAGTATCAAAACTTAATTTACGGCTCATATAGCCACCTCCCGTTTTAATTCCTAGTATTTATATAAGATTAATATATATTGATAATACTATACCTTTGTTTCCCAAATAAGTCAATACGAAATTTCTTAGTCTTTTTATTTAATTATGCCTTAATATAATTTCCAAAATACCCCTGTATATACCCGCATATAAAAAGAAGTGTTCAGGACACTTCACCCCTGAACACTTCTTTAACTTATTAACTTTCTTTTAGAATTTAATATTCAATTCTTAATTAATTGGTCCTATTTTAATTTAAAGTATATAAAGCTGCTGTCATAGTCCTTGATAGCATTATTCTTTAAAACCAGATAATTTGTTTTACCCTTGTACATAGTTAACAGTGCCTTGCCTTCTGCCTTAAAGGATTCATTCATTCCCGAAGAAACCTTTTTGAAATCAACAACCTTTCTTATGCCATCGGCTAAACATCCATCAAAACCAAAGGTATCTCCTCCGATTATGTAATCCTTTTCAGGTGTCTTTACTCCCCAGATGTCAATATCCCAGGCAGTACTCAGGTAGGCAGCTCCTTCACCTGTACCCTTTTTCAATGTTGCATTTTTAACTTCCCAGACTAAATCTACAAGAGCATATTCAACTATACTGTCATCGGGAGATTTCTCGTAGCCCAGCTTTTCCAACTCATCAACAGTAATCTTTTTTACATTCTTAACTGTACAGGAATAGGTTCCGGTTATTGTATCACCGAGAAAATCCTTTGTTTCCGACCAGGTATGTTTCTGGTTTAATTCTATTGGAGTGCTTAAGGTTCCTTTACCGGCAGCTGAAGAGTTATCTGATTGACTGGAGGTAACAGTATCTTCACTTTCTTCGTATGAATCCTCATCATCGTCACTGCTTTCCTCTTCAGGATACATCAGCGCATATGCGGTATCTTCATCATACAGGCCTGTAAGATATTTTTCTATTGCAGCAACAGTGCTGACTGACAGGTCATCAATTGAGACAAAATTTATATCCTCGGTGTTGGATACTTCCTCAAAAGCATAAAGCTTTTTACTTTTTGTTTTGACATACACTCCCCAGTTGATATTGCCCATGGTCAGCTCCTTGCCATCGGTAACCAATATGAGACCCTTTACCATAAGCTTGTTCAGCTTTACTTTGGAGTCATAAACTTTTGAATACTGCGGATTTAATACTTTACAATAAACTCCCTTTTCATTTTTATCTGATTCAAAATTGACGCCGGGATATTTATACTTGTTTAAGTATTGAGCGTCACCTGTCTCAAATGTTTTCTGATAGGCCTTTATAATGTTGGTTTCAGCGGTAGTAAGCTTGGCTGCAGCAAAAGCCGGAACAGTAAACATAGAAAGAATTAAGGATAATGAAATTATCCAGGATAACAGTTTTTTCATATTTTTCCCCCATTTTGCATGATAATACCAAAATATTAACATACGGCGCAAATGTCAGTCAATATATGTCAATTACTTTCTTTTTTTGACACAATTGCTTCCTTTTTTGACAAATTACATTTGAACTCTCTTTTTCCGGAAAATTATTAAAAGCAGAATAACCGCCACAAAAGCAAAGGCCGGAGCTACAGTAATATATTTAGCCCCGTAGTGGTCTACTACCAGACCTATAACCCAGCCCAGCACTACCGCACCCAGTGAACCGAAAGCCATGGTAAAGGCTAAGGCATTGCTGCTGTTATCGCCGGTAAGTCTGGTCATCCAGGTTACAATCAGCGGATAAAAAGGGGCACATGCAAAACCTGAAACGCTGATCCAGATTATTGATGCAGTTTGCCCGGAGAATATTACCAGGGTAAGAGCTATTACAGCCAGAATTCCGTGCACAATGAGTATTTGAGTCATATCGTATTTTTTAAGCAGTCTTACTGAAATCGATCTTCCCAGAAGCATTGACAGCCAGATAAGTATGCTTGACAATATACCGGATATTCTGCCATAACCCTGGCCTTCAAAAAATATTGGTGCAAATCCCCAGATACCGATTTCTGCTCCCACATACAGGAACAAGGCCATGGGGGCTATGAGATAGGAAGGTGTCTTCAGTGCCTTGACATATGTACCCAGATTACTTGCAAGAGAGGATTGTGAAGCCTTCTTTTCTTCCTTATACCTTGACGTAACAAGGGCTATAACCATACATAAGGCAGCTACTATATAATAGGCATATCTCCATTCATTGAAGCTCAATAAAAATATTAGCAGCAATACAGGAGTCAGCACTGCACCTACTGTAAAAAACAACTGAACAAAGGCATTATTTTTTTCTGCGTTATTTTTATCATAATTAGTTGCCAGAGCTGTTATCCCATTCTGAGCAATACTTCCGAAGGAACCTATCAGCAGTACTCCCAATACAGTCATCCAATATGATGATGCTGCTCCAAACAGAACGGCAGCTACACCAAGAATCCCAAATGTAATACTCAGCAACCTAAGCTTGCCTATTTTATCGGCAAGTGTTCCCCCAAGCAATACTGCTACTGTAAAACCAATATATTGAATACTGACCAGACTTCCCTGCTGCACAGATGACAGCCCGATTTCTTCCTGCAGTCTGGGCAAAGCAAGTCCCGTAGAGGATAATATCATGGCCATAAGTCCCATCTGGTAACACAATAATTTAATACTTGTTTTTTTCACTGTTTCACCTTTTTATTCCCGGTTTTCCGGAATCCTGTAATGTATATTTGTACTCGTATTGAAATATATATTTTATTTCTTTTCAATGTCAAAACGTATAAAACCGCCTGATTTACTGCCCGGCTCAACAAATTTCAACCCTGAAACCTCCTTCATGCCCTGGCTGTACAAATTATGTGCATTGGTTGCACAGGTTTGATTTTCAAGACAAAAATATGGTTTCCCTTCTGGAGTATATATAACCATATGTGTAAAATCACTGCTGCAGCTGAGGATCAGCTGAAACCCCGACTTGCTGTAATCAACGACCGCTGGTTCATTATTCCGGTTATCAGTATATACCGTATCAAGCCTCAGCTTGCCAACCGGTCTGGACTCTCTCAAATCGGTTGACTCGTTCAGATCTGACAATTTTCCGGTAGGATGCAGGGTTTCAGTCGTCTCATAGGTTTTTTCAAATGGGGCCCTTATGAGAGTTCCTTCTTCTCCGTCTATTTTAGCAAAATACGGGTGCAGGGCAATTCCATAGGGGACAAACTCCTGCTGCTGCCTGTTCTCTATCTCATAACCGAAGCGTACCCCGGATTTATCAAGTGTATATTTAACAGTTATTCTGTGCTCAAAAGGAAATGCAGAATACAAGTGACTGGTTTCGTTAAAGTCCACATAGGCAGACACCGAAATGCTTTCCTCAGTCTGACTGATCTCCACTCCCTCAAAAGGTTCATTGTGCAGTAAACCATGTATTGTTATAAGATTTCCGTTTTTTATCTGAGAATATTCCTTGCCGTTGTAGTTGAATTTCCCTTCATATACTCTGTTGGGTGTAGGGTACAACAGCGGAGTACCATAAAAAACCTCTCTGAGTTCAACAGCATCAAACTCAATTATTGTATGCTCATTATACAGGTATTTGCATAGATTCATTCCGAAACCTGGAATAACCCAGATCTCTTTCTTATGGTTATTAAGCTGATCATTATAAGTTAATGAAATAATTTCAAAACCGTCAATTTTAATTTGGCTGTGTTCGAAATGCATATAAGCCCACCTCCCAATCATGTTTTTAATTCAATTACACATTAATACTTCTCTTTACTGCCACCTTTTCCTGCTTATAAAACATGGAAACTAGAATACCTGACAAGGCCACTGCTCCAATGGTTATAAAGCCCCATTTTATCCCCACTCCGTCAGTCAGTGCGCCTACAACGGTTGGTCCCATAAACATTCCCAGTCCGTATATGGCCTGGAAAATCCCCATGGCAGTGGCTCTTTTATCGCTGGAGACATTCTTTATGCTCAAGCCCATCAGCAGAGGGAAAACCGTACCTGTACCAAAGCCTCCAAGGAACTGGGAGATTGACAGGACGGCCATATTATGCGAATAAGGTATTGCACAGCAGGCAAGGGCAGCTATTACCAAACCGTAAATCATGGTTTTCTTCTCTCCGAATTTTCCTGCAAAGTAAGAACCGCTGAGAGCCGATCCAATTACTGCCGGCACTGTTGACAAAGCCGTGAGCATGGCAATCTGAAAGTCTGATGCTCCAAGGTTCTTTGCCACCACCGGCGTGAAGCCGTAAACGGTTGCAAAGGACACAAACTGACAGATGACTCCTATTATCGCAACCGTTTGAAAGTTTCCATCCCTGACAACCATAAGCAGCTCTTTTACTTCTGCCGGCTTGCGGTCAATCTGCTTTTCAGAAATAGAAAAGCTGATGACAAAACCAATGGTTGCTACCACCAGTGATACAAAAAAGGTTGCGGTTACTCCTAAACTCCTGACTATAAAACCGCCGGAAAGCAGTCCCAGCAGAATCCCTCCGTTGCAGAAAGCATTTAGTATGCCTACAGCCTTTGTAGCTTGGCTTTCATCAAAGTAGCTTGAGTAAAGTACGGTGAATATTACCCAGAAGGCCGATGCAACACCCGAAAGGGATCTGAAAATCAATATGAGCACAGGCTCCCTGAATAAATACAAACCCAGAGAGGATATTACCAACGACAGAAGTCCCATATTGATAAAAATTCTTCTTTTTCTCAGTCTGTCCGATATAATACCTATTGGAACTCTGAGCACCAGCTGACCTACGCCATAGCACCCGAGGATAAGGCCTACCATCAGGTATGAGGCTCCAAGGGACTTGATATAAGTAGGTAGAATAGGTGAATAAATGTAGGATGAAAACCAAAAGAGTGATGTAACCAGATATAATACGTATATTTTTTGCTTAGCCATTTAATTGTCCCGTTTCATTATATAAAAATTTGATGTAACTGTTTCAGTTTCAATAATGATATTAAATAGTATATAAATTATTGAACTATCATATTATACAATTAATAAAATCCATTTACTACTGATAAAATAAACAATACCCTCTATTGACAATGTACAACACGCCTCACGCCGGCTATTTTGCCACTTTTCTTTGTTGTCGTCCTTTCCTTGCGTCA
>JAQSXC010000179.1 GCA_029266335.1 Eubacterium sp.
ATAAAAAATCTGTTTGGAGAGCTGTATGAACAGAAGCTTTTGCAGAAGGATGCTGAATTAAAGCTGCTGCAGTCAAAAATAAATCCACACTTTATTTACAATATTTTTGATAATATGAACTGGCTTATTCAGCTTGAGAGATACCAGGAACTTGAGGTTCTTGTTGATTCTGTTTCTGATTACTTTAAAAAGAGTCTCAATGCAGGCAGGGATTTCATTACAGTGTCCGATACACTTGAACAGCTTAAAAGCTATGTCCAGATCCAGCTTATCAGATTTAAGAACAGGTTTACCTGCCAGTTTGATTTTGATGACGAAATACTGGATATAAATATACCAAACTTCATGCTTCAGCCGCTGCTTGAAAATGCAATCTGCCATGGAATTGAGCCTAAGGCTGAAGAAAGTCATATTCAGATTAAAGGCATCAGAATAGAAGAAAGAATATTTTTTACCGTAGAAGATGACGGTGTGGGAATTGATCCCGAAAGAATTCAAAATATCATAACTTTTCTGGAAAGTAACCAACCGGAATCGGATAATTATTTTGCCCTGGCCAATATAAATAAAAGGATAAAACTTTACTATGGAGAAGAATTCGGATTGACGGTCAGAAGTACCCGGGGAATGGGAACCAAGGTGACAGTTATAATACCGGCAAAGGAAATTGCAGAGTCTCAAATTCTATAAGTATAAGAATTTATATACATTTGAAACAGGACAATTAACGGAGGGATGCTTTATGCTGAACATGCTTATAGCCGATGATGAGCAGATCATAGTGGATGGAATAAAGGAAAGTATCGATTGGGAAAGCTTCGATATCAATGTGGCCGGAACAGCCCGAAATGGAGTGGAGGCTCTTGATCTGGCGCTGAAACTGCATACCGACATTATAGTCACGGATATTAAAATGCCGGGTTTGAACGGCCTTGAGCTGGTCAAGGAAATCAGAAAGTTAAAGCCCTATGTAAAAATAATACTTATGAGTGCCTATGAACAGTTTGATTTTGCCCAGGAAGCAATAGAACTTGGAGTTTGTTCATATATAACAAAACCTCTCAAAAAGCAGAAAATTATTGAAGAGGTAGAAAAAGTCCGTGACCTTATTCTTCAGGAGAGGTCTGAAAAAGAAAAGAATAATCAGTACGAAGAGTTGTATCTTTCCAATCTCCCAATTCTCAGAGAACACTATCTTAACAGTCTTATACTTGGTAAAACAAGAATAACGGGAGATTATAAAAAACAATTCAACTCATATGATATAGACATAGGTGAAAATGATGTAGGCGTATTTGTTTGCGCAATAGATAATATTGAGGAGACCTCTGAGGAATTCTTTGAGAAAAGCGTTCAGATCATTCATCTCAGAATAACTGAAATGATAAGGGAACTGATATCAGATAAGTATAGGAAAACTATTTTCCAGAGCTATAGTAATGAGGTTGTTACCATTTTCAATGCATCGGACGATTATACCGGAACCATAAAAGATATAGCCCTGATAGCTGAAACTATTAAAAATACCCTTAACAGTAAAATTAAAATATCTGTCAGTGCCGGTGTAGGCAGAATTTATCCATCTTTGAAAGAGGTGGCACAATCTTATCAGGAGGCCGTGAAAGCCCTTAATTACAGACTTGTATACGGAAATAATGCAGTTTTGTACATAGACAGTGTTGAGATAAAAAATTCCAAACAGGAATATATGATATCTGATTTGAATGATATTCTCACAACTGTTCAGAATATTTTATGGACAGGAAAGGAAGAAGAGGTTTACAAACTGATAAGTGAGAGGATTACAGGCCTGTTCAGAGGAAAAAGCATACCTTATTATTATGTTCAGCAGGTATACTGCCATCTGTTGTCGACACTTCTCAGAACCACCTATGAAATGAATATTCTGCCCGAACAGCTTTATGGGGCACCGGTGCATTTGTACGGTGAGCTGTTTAAAAAACAGACCCTATTGGAGCTGCAAAGCTGGTATTGTGATCTGGCTTCCAGGGTATGCAGCATTATAAATGACAGAAAGACAGCCAGATCGGGATATGTAATCAGCATGGCTGTTGATTATATTAAAACACATTGCAATAAGGACATTTCACTTGGTGAAGTGGCTGAATATGTCAATCTCAATCCGTCCTACCTGAGCCGTATATTCAAGGAAGAAACAGGAACCCAGTTTGTTGAGTATATACGGAAAGTAAAAATGGAATTGGCTAAAGAGCTTCTAAAAAACACTAATAAAAAGATTTATGGAATATGCGAAGAATTGGGTTATCAGAATGTTCAGTACTTTTCTACCATTTTTAAGAATACCACCGGTATGACTCCGCTGGAGTTCAAGAAAACCGGGAAATGTTAATCAGGCACATGATTTTGGGAGGCAGCCTGTTGAGGAACTGGCAGAAAAAATAAGCAGCAAGGGCTTCAGCAGCGTTCAACTGGCTCCTGGTAAGGCCATCGACGGAATTAATTTTGATAAAGGAAGACTTAGCCCGGGTCTGGCCGATTACATATACAGAGCTTTCCACAGACATAATATCAGGATAGCGGTATTGGGCTGCTACATAAATCCTGTCCATCCCGACTCAGAAGTACGGAAAACTCAAATTTACAGATTTAAGGAACATATCAGGTTCGCAAGAGATTTTGGCTGCAGCATTGTTGCGACCGAGACCGGATCCCTGAATGCCGACTTTTCATATACCCCCCATAACCATGGCGAGAAAGCTTTTGAAATACTGCTGGGCAGCCTGTCCGAAATGGTTGAAGAAGCTGAACGGTTCGGTGTTATGGTTGGAATTGAAGGTGTAAGCCACTATATCATGAATAATCCTGAAAAGATAGGGAGAACCCTGAAAAGAATTGACTCGAACCTTTTACAGGTGGTATTTGACCCTGTTAACCTGCTTACCGTTGAGAACTATAAAAGGCAGGAGGATATTATAAATCAATCTTTTGAGCTTTTTGGAGACAGGATGGTTGCTTTTCATGCAAAGGACTTTATTATCGAGAATAATATGATGAAAGTGGTTCAGGCAGGAGAGGGTTTGTTCAACTACGACCTTACCCTTAAGCGTTTAAATGAAAGTAAACCCTGTATTGATATCCTTATGGAAAATGCCAGAGTAGAAATAATGGACAGAGGAATAGAGTTTTTGAGAAGTAAGTTAATTGAAAAAATATAAAAAGTAATGTGATTTTATGAGTTCGATATTCTTAAATGCATAAAACAGGCATATTGTTTTGACCCGTATTCTGTGTTAGTATAAAAGCACCCGTAGTCAATAATCGTGCATTGTTCATAGAAATCAGACAAGCTAATATCAGGGAGCCGCCAAATGGACATCAGTAAAAAAAAGCTCTTAGCAGTATTTGTGATTTTTATTCTTTTACTACTTACAGGCTGTGATAGTATCAGCAGTACTCCAAAAGCGGATCATGGAACAATAAATCTAAAAGAGTTTGACTTTATGGGAAAAGCTAATGCTGATCTGGACGGACAGTGGAATTTTTATTGGAACAGATTACTTGAATATCAGGATCTGGGAACGGAAGAACCGGATTTTACAACTTATGTTCCGGATACATGGAATAATGAGCATGACTTATCCGGTGAAGGCTTTGCAACCTACACATTAAAAGTTGTTACTGATCTTCCTGAGGAGTATCTGGCAGGCATTAGTATCGGAACAATATCTAGCAGCTATAAGCTTTTTGTAAATGAAAAACTTGTAGCATCTACCGGTAGGGTGGGACGTAATGCCGAAGGCGAAGTTGGGGAATACAGCCCTAAGACCGCTGTTTTCAATGTGCCTGGCAGTGAATTTATAATCATAATCCAGGTTTCAAACTTCCATTATGCAAGAGGCGGAATATGGAACAGGATTTATATTGGCAGTGCCGATAATATTCTTAAACTTGAAAATACTATCATCGGTAAAGAAACCTTTCTGTTGGGCACGTTATTTATAGTTGCTTTTTTCTATCTTGCAATATTCTATTTGCTGAGAGAACTCAGATATACCCTTTATTTTTCGCTTGTTTGTCTATTTGCACTGGTAACGGTAGATACTGTGGGACAGTTTATATTTATTAATTCAAGCCTTAACTTCAATGCAGTAGTTTGTATATGGTATTCGGCAACAACCTGGCTTGTATTTTTTCTGATATTATTCATGCATAAGCTTTATAAATCTTATTTTTCAACTATTGTTTCAGCAATTTACCTTGCCATGTCGCTGATATACCAGACGCTATTTTTCTTCCTTCCCACCAGATATTATACAAGACTGGCCGATGTTACTAATTTTACCGAAACAGCAGCACTGTTATGTATAATAGTTATTATTCTGGTTGGTGCCGGGAAGGGTCATAAGGATTGGATTCTGAATCTTTTGAGTATAGTTATGCTGCTCATTTGCTATATACATGATATTTTATACTGGACAAACAAAATACAGAGTAAATATGGAGAGATATTCATTATAGGTGTGCTTATAGGATTATTTCTTCAAATGATAATACAGGCAAAAAGAATACGGGAGTATTTTAACAATAAAACCTCTGCGGAGCTTATGCTTTTGCAGGCGCAGATAAAACCTCATTTCCTTTACAATGTAATAAATACTGTCATTTCAGTTTCCCGTTATGATGCGGAAAAATCCAGAGACCTGCTTATTGATTTCAGTCAGTACCTCAGAAAAAGCTTTGATTTTAAAAACATGGACCAGATGGCTTCTTTAAATGATGAAATAGAATTGGCAAAGGCCTACATAGCAATAGAAAAGGTACGTTTTGGAGACAGACTTCAGGTTAATTTTGATGTTGAGGAGAAAATAGATGTGAAGGTTCCTATTTTAGTATTGCAGCCGATTATTGAAAATGCGGTTGTACATGGCGTCCTTCCAAAAACTGAAGGCGGAAGGATAGACGTATCTATTAAAAAAAAGGGAAGCCTATTAACCTTTTCGGTAGAGGATAATGGAATAGGAATGGATCTAAAGGCACCTGGTACAGTTAAGACAGGTGAAAAAAGCAATATCGGCATTTTAAATATTGATTCGAGATTGAGAGGATATTACGGAAGAGGGCTCGATATTAAGAGCGAAATCGGTAAAGGGACATATATAAGCTGGGATATTGACATATAACGAGGTTATATATGTCTCCCAAATTTTATCTGAACCCATGCGTTATAAACTGGGAATGTAAAGGTTGAAAGAATTAATAAAAACCATTAAAGGAGGTAACAAGCCCATGCCATTTCTATAATTATGTTTTTTGTGAAATGCCGGGCATGGGCAAATATATGATAGATGTGATATTAATTGATGATGAGGAACCTGCACTTCTTGAAATGGAGTATTTGTTGAACAGCTATAATAAATTTAATATAATTGGAAAGTTTACAAATCCTGTGGTTGCCATAAAAAGGATAAGAGAACTTAAGCCTCAGGTAGTTTTTCTTGATATAGACATGCCGCAGTTGAGTGGTCTGTCGATGTCAAAAGAATTGTTTGGAAGTGGTGGGGAACCCGGCATTGTTTTTGTAACAGCGCATGACAGGTATGCGGTGCAAGCTTTCGAGGTTCAGGCACTGGATTATCTTTTAAAGCCGGTTGCTAAAAGCCGTCTTGATCAGACTGTAAATAAAATATTTAGTATAAAGCATGCCCAAGCGAGTATTAAGCAAAAGAAGCTGGAGATAAAAACCATGGGTCATTTCCAGATAGGCTGGGCAGGTGAAGTGCCGATAAAATGGCGTACAGAGAAGAACAGGGAATTGATGGCTTTTCTTTTGCATAATGAAGGTACCGCAATATCTAAGGACAGGATAATTGATCAGATATGGTGTGACTATGAGTTGAATAAAGCATCACATCAATTGCACAATTCCATATATTATATCAGGAAAACCCTTGAGGAGTATGGTATAAGCCAGGAGCAGATCCATATAAACAGAGGATACTGCCTGCTGCTTGGGGATGTTTACTATGACCGCAAAATAATTGAATTGCGGCTTCGGGAATTCAACGGCCGGAAGCCCTCTGTTGATGAGCTTGAAGATTTGCTGGGCCTGTTAAAAGGCGATTACCTTCAGTTTGAGGATTGGGCCTGGGCGGTGTATGACCGTGAAATATTTTCAAAGCAGGAGACAGATTTACTTTTAATGCTTGCTGAAAGCTATATGGCAGCCAGAGAATACAAAAAGGCTGAAGCGGCATTAAAAAGAGGTTTTTTGAGGAATCCTTTCGAGGAAAATATTACGGTGCTTATTTTGGAGCTTTGCAGAAAAAACGGGGAAAAAGCAAAAGCTGCCAGACACTATGCAGAATATTGTAAATATTTAAAGGAGGAGCTCACGATATTACCGACAGAAAAAATAAAAAAATTATACAATTTAATAATAAATGAATAGAGCATGCATGGTACTTTTTTCTTTTGGGAGAATTTTGGGAGATATTGTAGATATAATTTTATTATCTATTTTATATTTACCAACTATTACTACATGAAAGGAGAAAGGCTAATGAAAAAGAAAAAACTAAAAATTGCTCTATCATTTTTTCTTGCTTTAGCAATAATGCTGGGAAGTATGCCTGCAAGCTATTTTACAGCATATGCGTACAGCGGAAGCGGAGACGGAACTTCTGCCGCTACAGCATTTGAAATAGCCAATGTTCAGGAGCTAGAAGAGCTTGCAGACGGAGTAAATGGAGGAAATAATTATGATGGTGTATATTTTAAACTGAAAGAAGATATTGATTTCGTCAGCATTCCTGACTGGACTCCAATAGGTAGTGCCGAAAAACCGTTCAAGGGGATTTTTGACGGAAATGGCAAAACTATTTCCAATCTTACTATAAGTATAAATGAGCCTATAACTGGTATAAATGTAAAACGTACAGGCTTATTCGGAGTTTTGGGACATAACGGTGAAATAAAGAACTTGAATCTTGCCGGTATAAAAATAAATATACATTACACCGGAGCAACGGCCGGTTCGGTTCCGGATAACGGGACGGCGTTTGTAGGCGGGCTGGCCGGTATGAATGAAGGTTTGATTTCAGGCTGTACCGTATCGGGAACTTTGTCTGTTGAAGGTGCGGATATGGCTGTCGGTGGAATCGTAGGAAGCAATGGTTCGAATATTTCTTCAAATACATATCCTGGGCGGATACTTGACAGCAGTTCGGATTGTACTATAAATGCTGTTCCTCATTATCAGATTGCGCAGGTAGGCGGAATTGCCGGAATACTAACAAATGCGACAGGTATTGTAGATGGCTGCAGCAGCTCCGGAATGATAACCGTTACCGGACAAAGTGCAAGCACGGCCGATAACGGACAGTATAAAAGCTCACCTGATGCAGGAGGGCTTGTAGGCTATGCGCACAAGGCCGAAATAAAAAATAGTTTCAGTTCCTGTAAAGTCACTATAAATAGCGGAGGCAAGGATTCACACGGCGGAGGCTTAATTGGAACAGTTGTGGACAGCATTGTAGATGAATGCTATGCCACAGGTGATGTTGTCTCGGCCGGTGGTGAAAATACAATGTATTACGGGCAGGTCGCTGCCGGTGGTTTAATAGGCTGGAGCTACAGAGCTGCCGGAGATATGACTGTATCAAACAGCTATAGCAGCGGAAATGCTTCGGCACTGGTAAAATCAACGGCCCTTTCAGGGTATGCATATGCAGGCGGCTTGATAGGGCATGTAAAGGGTGTTCCCGGAGCAGTCAGTATTTCCGGCTGCTATAGTACCGGAGATGCGGTGGCGCATGCCTCTGACAACGGATATGCTTTTGCCGGGGGATTCAGCGGATACATGTGGCCTGCTGCCGTTGAAAAAAGTTTTGCCTCTGGAGATTCGTCGGCGGTTTCTGCCGGCAATTATGCAGGTGCAGGCGGATTTGCAGGGTATAGTACATTGATGACCGGCAAAACTGTCAAATCATCTTTTACCGATTGCTACAGTACAGGAAAGGTTAAGGCGAACGGAAGTACGGCAGAACGTGCAGGCGGGTTTGCGGGAATAGCCATAAATACAGATGTTACAAGAAGCTATAGCACAGGAGTAACGGTAAAAGCCCATAGTGGTGCAAATTACCGGATAGGGGGTTTTATCGGAAGTTCGGATGCTACTGCAATATTAGCTTATTGTTATACGGATAAGGATGCAAATGCTTCTTTTAACAGTATAGGATATGGTACCCCTGTGGGGACAGCCAGTGCGTTGAACAGAGATACCATGTTAAAAAACGATACGCTTAGTGCCGATTTGACAGGCCTACAGAATAATACTACATGGATAAAGCGTGTAAATGAGTCTGGTGATATACGTTATTATCCCGAACTGGCAATATACTATAATAATTCTTCAGATATAGTAAAGGCTTCATCCAAAGACAGTGTTACTTTCAGAGCGGCTGCTTATCTTGATCACACCGAGAATGGAACAACATCCACTACAGCATTTTTGACCATTCAAAGTGCCGTGGACGCAGCTGTGGATGGTGATGTAGTGAGAGTGCCTGCGGGAAGCTATAAAGAACAGGTCACTATTACAAAAAATATCACTCTTCAAGGTGCAGGAATGGACCAGACAATTATCGAGTCCCCTGATAAAGCTAATCTGACTATAACGGGAGGAAACTGGAAAACTATTAAGGGACAGAATGCTGTTGCTATAATCGGAATCAAGACAGATTCCGATTCAGGTAAGGTAACTGTCAAAAACCTGACTGTCGACGGGCGTGATCAGGGATATCTTGTTGACGTCCTGTCTTTGAGCAAGGGTGATTATGCTTTTCAGGGCATAGGTGTGTTCAATTCAAATGCAGATATTGATTCTGTAAAAGTAACCAGAGTCCGTGAACTGTGGAGTGATGACCAGAATTCGTCCAATCCGCTGCCGACCGACTATATGCCGCAGGATCAGCCCTCCGGATTTAATCACAATGAAGCAATATTTGCTGAAAGCACAAAGGATTCTGACGCACATACAGTTACAATAAAAAATTCATATATAACAAAATTCCAGAAAACAGGTATATTGGTCTGGGGACCTACTCTGTTCGCAGATATAGAAAATAACACTGTACAGGGCTATGGGAAGACACTTTATAGCACCGGAAATGGTATCCAGATTGCTTCTTCCGACTTTACGCCTTACGGCGGCGGAGACAGGAGAGGGACTACGGCGGTTATCAGGAACAACAAAATTCTTGAAATCGGAGTTGTCATACCTGAACCCGGACAGCCAGGCACATATCTCAACCTTGGGCTGTTAGGACCCGGAGGTATTCTGCTTTATGAGGCAGGAAACGGAATCGAAATAACTGGAAATAAAATAACCGGCCCGGGAGTATTGCCATGGCATAACAGCGACACTTCAAATGACGGTGGTTATTCCAATGACGGTATCATTATATATAACAGTCCTAATGCCTATGTAGCCAATAACGAAATTTCTGACTACAGCATAGGAATTTCGGAAGCCGCTGTGGATACCAGTTCAAAAATAACTGTCACCGGGAATATTTTCAGCAATAATCTTATGGATATACGTACCGGAAAAGGCAATGATGAAATTAACCTTAAAGATGGATCCAATATAGTTTCATATTACCCGACCGATAACGGAATAGACACAATATCAAATTTTGGTGCGGGAGATGCAATTAATGTTGTAGGGTTTGCAGAAGGTTCTGTAAACGGCTATATCGGTACGAGCCCTGTTTATATAGTGAATACTGAAGGAGTACAGACAATAAACGGATATACTGATGCTCATCTGGTCACAGATTTTACAGGCGGAACTGTTACAAACGGGGACGGTACAAATGTAGCAGCCAACTCGGTTCAGATATCAGTTAACGGAAAAACCACAAATCTTTACATTGACACCGACGGTACGTCCGGCGCGGCTGAATTAACCGTTAAACTTGATGGTGTTTACGGTATTTCAAATTTTATTTTGGACGGAGGTTATATCAGATTTACAGGTGATGCGCCTTCCATAACAAATCAGCCTGAGAACTGTTCAATAACGGCAGGCCAGACTGCGAGCTTTACGGTAAATGTAACAGGAACTGCTCCTCTGAGCTATCAATGGAAGAAAAACGGCGTGGATATAACAGATGATTCGAATATCAGCGGCGCCAATACTGCAACATTAACTGTAAGCAGTGCCGGCGATGAAGATGCTGGCGATTACACCTGCTATATTTCAAATATTGCGGGAGGTGTTACCAGCAGTGCGGCAACATTGACCGTCAATCCCCAGGGAGCATTTACACTTGTTACCACCCCGGGAAGCAACCATGTAAACCTGAATTGGAATCCCGTACCTGAGGCTGCCTACTACGGTATTTACAAGGATGGCATCTGCCTGACCACAGTTGCGGCAATAGATTTGAGCTTTGATGCCGAAGGACTGGTTAATGGCAATTCATATGATTTCTTTGTGAGGGCACTGGACGATTCCTATGTGGTGCTTGCCGAATCAAACCTCGCAACAGCCATACCATTTACTGTTCCGGGGATACCGGCAGATGTAACGGCAACAGCAGGAAACGGACAGGCGACAGTTAACTTTACAGCACCGTCAGACAATGGAGGAAGTCCTGTTACAGGCTATGAAGTTACGGCAAGTCCGGGTAACATAAAAGTGACTACTACTACGGGAACAAGCATAGTAGTAACCGGTTTGAGCAACGGAACCTCCTATACCTTTACAGTAAGGGCAATTAATGCGGCAGGGAGCGGTGCGGCATCTGCACCGTCAAATGAAGCTATACCGGCAACCGTGCCGGGAGTACCCGGCAATGTGGAAGCAACAGCCGGAAACGGACAGGCCACGGTCACCTTCACAGCTCCGTCAGACAATGGAGGGAGTCCGGTTACCGGTTACGAAGTAACGGCAAGTCCTGGCAACATAAAAGTGACTTCCACAGGAACAAGGATAGTAGTAACGGGTCTGAGCAACGGCATTTCCTATACCTTTACAGTAAAGGCTATAAACAGTATGGGAAGCAGTGCGGCATCTGCACCGTCCAATCAGGTGACACCTTACGGTACAGGCAGCGGCAGCTCAACCCCATCGGCTCCTACCAGTTCAAGCTCCGGCAGTTCCTCTCCGCCGGCACCCGCAAGCCAGGGAGTTGAAGTGCTAGTTAACGGAAAGGCTGAGTATGCGGGTATTGCAACCAACACCAAACAAGGTGACAAAACAGTTACTACAATAACTGTAGATCCTGTAAAGCTTGAGCAGAAGCTTGACAAGGAAGGATATAATGCAAAGGTCACCATTCCTGTAAAATCGGCAAGCGATATAATAATAGGTGAGCTTGACGGGCAGATGGTTAAGAAAATGGAAGCAAAAGCAGCAGTAATCGAAGTAAGGACAGACTCGGCGGCATATACGCTGCCGGCACAGCAGATAAGGATAGATGATATATCTGCAGAGTTTGGAACAAATGTTGAACTTAAGGATATCAA
>JAQSXC010000180.1 GCA_029266335.1 Eubacterium sp.
AAACGGAAATACTGCTGTAAAAGCCTCGTTATCCCGCAATACCATCCAAAATAATCCAATTCCGAAAGTTATATTTGGAAGTGTGATTGTTACAAAAACAGCAGATGATGGAAGGCTATTGGCCGGAGCTCATTTTACTATTTACGATGTAAACGAGACGGCAGTCCAGTTTGGTGTTTCGGGTCAGGATGGAAAAGCCCTCTTTAACAATCTTGTTCCAGGACAATATACCATACGTGAGACAGAAGCTCCAGAAGGCTATGAATTGAATAATACTGATTTCCAGGTTATTGTCTTGGGCAATGATACAAAAGAGGTTACAGTGGTAAACAAACTCAAGAAAATACCTGATCCTGGTACGAATACACCGGGTAATGGAACAAACACACCGGGTAATGGAACAAACACACCGGGTAACGGTACAAACACACCGGGTAACGGTACGAATACACCGGGTAACGGTACAAACACACCGGGTAACGGCACAAACACACCGGGTAACGGCACAAACACACCGGAACCCGATACAGATACTCCTGATACAAGTGCACCGAAGATAAATGAGAAAACAGCCAGTATCTCAATAAGCAAAATAGATGGCAGGTCAAGGAAGGCCAATAGAAGGCGCGGAATTTTCTGTTATGGATTTAAAAGGGAATACCATTGCTGTAGTTGTTTCGGATAAAAACGGAAAAGTAGTATTCGGTAAATTGAAGGCCGGCAGCTATCAGCTCCAGGAAACCAGAGCACCCGAGGGTTATGCGGTTGTGTCTGAAAAACTTAAGATAACAATTAAAGCAGGTCAGAGCCTGGAGTATGATTTCAGAAATATCCTGTTGGAAGAACTGGATGGTAATAAGGTTCCTCTGGGATGGATAGATGTTGACAAGCCTGATATGCCTGATAAAAAACATAACGGAACAAAACTTCCACAGGCAGGTACCTTTTTTGATACAAACATGCTTCTGATTTTTGGCATGGGATTTGTTGCCCTTGGTTCTGTACTTCTGGTATCCCGCAGAAGGAACAAAAGAAATGAAGCGTAATTATTACCCATGCCTCAAAAGTATTGGAGAAATGCTAAAAAAAATAATTCCCTGGATATTAATCATTTCAGGATTGGTTCTCATTTGTTCCGCATTGTATCAAAGAATTGAGACTCGTTGGCAGCAAAATCAACTGGTCAAACAGTATGAAAGATACTCACAAGACATTCAAAACGGCAGTGCGGAACTGTCGGAACCCAAGACCGGAAAAACAGTCGCATCGGATTCGGGCAGTGCCGTTAAACTTCAAAAACTGCAAAATCCCGACGAACAGGATAATAAAGACAATGAAGCCAGGGAGCTTCCAGCTATAATAGGCATACTACAAATTCCTAAGATAGGCTTAAAGGTAGCTATTGGGGAGGGTTCCGGCAGTAACGCCATGAGGTATACTGTCGGACATTTTCCCGATACAGCAAAGCCGGGTGATACTGGAAATTTTGCGTTAATAGGACATAGAAGCTACCGTTACGGACAGTTTTTTAACCGGCTGGACGAACTGTCAGAAGGAGATCTGATAAAAGTAAAAAAAGGAAAACAAACTTTTACTTACAGCATTACCGAGACAATGGTGGTTAATCCTGAGGATGTCTGGGTGCTGGATGCTACCTCGGATGCTACCATAACACTTGTAACATGTACCCCTATAAGGGTTGCAACTCATAGACTCATCGTAAAGGGTATTCTCGAACATAAAAAATGATGAATTATGTTTACTGATGTTATTTTATGGTATAATATAGACAAATATATTTTTACGGTGAATTTCTTCCACCGATAAAGGCAAAACTGGTGAAAACCAGTGACGCAAAGCTACAGGGTCTTCCTCTGATGAGATGACAGCCAGTTACCGAAAGGGGAGTTTTTTATGAACAAAAATCGGTCGTCATTTATTATGGTACTGATGGTGTTTTTATTGTCAATACCTTTTAATTTGGTTAATGGACAAGCTTTAATAATTGATAGCAGCAGGGCGGAAAATGGAATAATA
Source organism: Eubacterium sp. (assembly GCA_029266335.1). Taxonomy (GTDB): domain Bacteria; phylum Bacillota; class Clostridia; order Acetivibrionales; family DSM-1351; genus Ruminiclostridium. Next base: position 2,038 of record JAQSXC010000180.1, read on the forward strand.
TCTGTTGAATACTCCAATATGGACCATAAGACAAAGGTAGTTATTAAAAAAGGTCAGGAAAAATATACATATGATTTGTTCTCAAAAGGAGTCTATCCGCTTACTCTTGGAAATGGTGAATATGAAATATCAGTAATGGAAAATGTTTCTGGAAACAAGTACAAGGTGATTGACAGAGAAAATTTAACCTTGAAAATGCAGGACAGTAAAAGGGTTTTTCTGCAATCTGTGCAGCTTATTGACTGGAACGAAAACATGAGTCTGGTAAAGAAAGCCAAAAGCCTTGTAAAAGGAATGAAGACAGACGGTGAAAAAGCGGCTGCAATTTATAATTATATAGTTAAGAATTACAAGTATGATTATAGTAAGGCTAATAAAATTGATTCCAGCTATATTCCTGGTCTTGAAGCCTTTTATAATAATGGTGAAGGGGTATGCTATGATTTTGCAGCCTCATATGCAGCAATGCTCCGCAGTGTAGATATTCCTGCAAAGCTTCTGACCGGTTACAAAAACGATGTCAACTTCTATCATTCCTGGAATCAGGTTTATTTAAAGGAAAGCAGCAAATGGGTTACAATTGATACTACATATGATTCCATCTTGCTTGACAAGGATCTTAAGGCTTTAATGATCAAGGACGACAGTGATTATAAAACTGACAGGGTATTTTGACAGTCAAATAAATAATTAAGAACTTTATATGAGAGTTGCCCAAAATTAAGATTTATGGTGTTTTGCGGCAACTCTTTTTTATGTAATCAGGTAATAATTCTATTAATAGCTTAAAAACGGAAGGAATTTGAAGAAAAATTGATAAAATATAAGAAAAGTAGTAAATTATTCTTTAAATAATATAAAATTGTGTTATAATACTAGCGAGAACTTTACTATAAGATTTTTTAATCTGTAAAAGTCTTGTTAGCAAGCCGGAAATATGGAGGAATTTATGGTTAGAAGCATGACCGGGTTTGGCAGAGGAACCTGCAATGAAAATGGCAAGGAGTTTACTGTAGAGATAAAAAGTGTAAACCATCGTTATATAGATTTTTATATAAAATTACCCAGACAGATTGCCTATCTGGAGGAACGTGTCAGAGAAGTAGTAGCAAAGAGCTTATTCAGAGGTAAAGTGGATATATTTATATCTTTTGAGGACCGTTCAGATGACTCAAAAAGTGTTATGCTTGATGAGGCCTTGGCTGGGGCCTACATACAGGCTGTCGAAAAGCTTAAGGATAAGTATGGCTTAAAGGATGACCTGAGCCTTTCATTAGTATCAAGATTTCCTGATGTGTTAAGAATTGAAAAGACAGAAGACGATGAAGAACAGCTTTGGAATATCCTGAACAAAGCATTGGATACAGCTGTTGCTTCACTTATCCAAATGCGTGAAAAAGAAGGTAATGAGCTGAGAATGAGTTTGCTTCAAAAAGCAGATTATATGGAAGACATTATTTCTCAGATTACAAATAGAAGTCCTGAAGTTGTCATAGAATATAAACAGAAGCTTGAAAACAGAATCAAGGAGCTTTTAAATCAACAGACAATAGATGAAAACAGGATAGCTATGGAAGTTGCCATTTTTGCTGACAGATGCGGTATAGATGAAGAATTGGTCAGATTGGGAAGCCATCTTACCCAGTTGAGGGATATACTGAGCATTAAGAAACAGCCGGTAGGTAGGAAATTGGACTTTCTGGTTCAGGAAATAAACCGGGAAATTAATACTATTGGCTCAAAATCAAATGATATTATAATAACAAAAAATGTATTGGAACTTAAAAGTGAAACAGAGAAAATCAGAGAGCAAATTCAAAACATGGAATAAGATTTATCTAAACTAATCCGGGAGGAAATATATGAAGCTTATAAATATAGGATTTGGTAATATCGTTTCAGCCAATAGGCTGGTAGCAATTGTCAGTCCTGAATCAGCTCCAATTAAAAGAATTATTCAGGAAGCCAGAGACAGAGGTATGCTGATTGATGCTACCTATGGCAGAAGAACCAGAGCAGTTATAATCACTGACAGTGATCACATTATTTTATCTGCTGTTCAGCCTGAAACTGTAGCACACAGACTCAACACCAAAGATGCTGATACTGCAGAAGCTGAAGTTGATTCAGATGACCAGTAGGAGAGACAGCACTTAATTGTGTGAAAAAGGAAAAGCCGCGAAAGTCTTTTTCCGAGTTTTAATTATATCTATGTGGAGGGTAGAATGAATCAGAAAGGCCTTTTAGTCGTAATATCAGGACCGTCAGGTACTGGTAAGGGCACAGTGTGTAAAAAATTGCTGGCTGAAAGAGATAATGTAAGATATTCAGTTTCTGCAACTACCAGAAAACCCCGTGAAGGTGAGGTAGATGGACAAAACTATTTCTTTGTTTCAGAGAGCCAATTTCTTGATATGCTTGAAAATGATGCCCTTATTGAATGGGATAAATATTGTGATAATTACTATGGAACTCCAAAAGAATTTGTTGATAAATGTGTAGAAGGTGGTACAGATGTCATTCTTGAGATAACTGTCGAGGGGGCGCTTGAAATCAAGCAGAAGTATCCTGAATGCGTACTTATATTTATCATCCCGCCATCTCTTGAGGAATTGAGAAGAAGAATTGAAAGCAGAGCAACAGAATGTTGTGATGTTATTGAAAAAAGACTTGAGCAGGCAGCAAATGAATTGAAATATGTATCAAAATACGATTATTTGATTCTAAATGACAGTGTTGACAATGCTGTTTTGAATATAGAAAAGGTTTTAGACGCAGAGCGCTTAAAACCGTCTCGAAATATTGAATTTGTAAATAGCTTAATAAAGTAACAGGAGGTAATTTTATGATATATCCTTCAATCAATGAATTAATGAAAAAAGTTGATAGTAGATATACTCTGGTAGTTGAGACAGCAAAAAGAGCAAGACAGTTGGTAGATGGAGCAAACAAACTGACCAAGGTAAATTCTGATAAGGAAGTTACTATAGCTATTCATGAGATAGCTGAAGATAAAATAACTTATGTTAGAACCAAAAACGTTATAAAATAGGGGGAAATGCGAAGTAAGGTATTGCAAAATCTAGGTTTTGTACTCTTCGCATTAGAAAATACGGAAACGGATTTTCAACATATATAGGAGGTAATAACAGTGGCAGTCGAAAAGACAATGGAAAAAATAGTTTCTTTAGCCAAGAACAGAGGCTTTGTATATCCAGGTTCAGACATTTACGGCGGACTTGCAAATGCTTGGGATTACGGCCCTCTTGGAGTTGAACTGAAGAACAATGTGAAAAAAGCATGGTGGAGAAAGTTCATTCAGGAAAGCACCTACAACGTAGGAGTTGATTGTGCAATTCTTATGAATCCGCAGGTATGGGTTGCATCCGGGCATGTTGGCGGCTTCAGCGATCCTCTGATAGACTGTAAGGACTGCAAAACCCGTCATAGAGCAGATAAACTGATTGAAGACTGGAATAAGGAAAATAATATAGAGTTTAAAGTTGATGGTTTGGTAAATGAAGAGCTGATGCAATACATTAAGGATAAAGGAGTTAAATGTCCTAACTGTGATTCAGCCAATTTTACAGATATAAGAAAATTCAACCTGATGTTTAAAACATTCCAGGGTGTTACAGAGGATTCAAAAGCTGAAATCTTCTTAAGACCTGAAACGGCACAGGGAATATTCGTTAACTTTAAGAATGTTCAGAGAACATCCAGGAAGAAAATACCTTTTGGTATCGGTCAGATAGGTAAGTCTTTCAGAAATGAAATTACACCCGGAAACTTTACCTTCAGAACACGTGAATTTGAACAGATGGAGCTTGAATTCTTCTGCGAACCCGGTAAGGACCTTGAATGGTTTGCATACTGGAAGGATTTCTGTCATCAATGGCTGCTGAAGCTCAATATGAAACCTGAATCCTTAAAGCTGCGTGATCATGATAAAAAAGAATTATCCCATTACAGTAATGCAACAACAGATATAGAATTCCTGTTCCCGTTTGGATGGGGAGAACTATGGGGAATTGCAGACAGAACTGATTTCGACCTGAAACAGCATATGCTGCATTCAAAGGATGATCTCTCTTACTTTGACCCAACCACCAATGAGAAATACGTTCCATATTGTATAGAGCCTTCACTTGGTGCAGACAGAGTCACTCTGGCATTCCTATGTGACGCTTACGATGAAGAGGAAGTTGCCGAATGTGATGTAAGAACTGTTTTAAGATTCCATCCTGCTCTTGCACCTGTAAAGATAGCTATTCTTCCATTGTCCAAGAAACTTGGAGAAGAAGCAGAAAAAGTTTATCAGATGCTGACAAAGAATCATGTCTGTGAGTATGATGAAACCGGAAGTATCGGAAAGAGATACAGAAGACAGGACGAAATCGGAACTCCATACTGTATAACCTTTGACTTTGATTCTCTTGAGGACAAGAGTGTAACAATCAGAGACAGAGATACAATGCAGCAGGTCAGAGTAAAAATTGAAGATTTAAGCTCATATTTTGACGGAAAATTTGAATTTTAACATTGTGATGCAGGTATACTATGTATGCCTGCATTAATTGCCTATAGAGAAAGTTATGTTTTTAACAATTTCATACAGTTCTTATTGTTACAGTTCCGGTGAGCCTGTTTAGGATCTGCTTGTGCTTCATTTTAGGAAGATTTTGTGTCAGGCAAGGCAAATTCTCTTGTAATAATTTGTTTATTATAAGAGAATTTAACGCAGCATGGCGTAAAGTCCGCCCAAATGCCAAGTTCAATGGGATCTTAAACAGGCTCCAGGTAAAATTAGTATATTAATGTATTTAGGCTATCCACGCAGACAACCAATCTAAAAGCATGAATTGCCAGGGAACGATCAAATAATAACCTTTATTATTTTACCGTTCCTGTATTGCAATTTTGTTTATACAACAATTCTAAGTTTGTACAGGAGGGTTTTAAATGTCAAAGTACGTTTATCTTTTTAGCGAAGGAAATGCATCAATGAAAAACCTTCTCGGAGGTAAGGGAGCGAACCTGGCTGAAATGACTGGTTTGGGACTCCCGGTTCCAAGAGGATTCACAGTAACTACCGAAGCATGTACAAGATACTACGATGATGGAAGAGTAATTGCGCCGGAAATTGAAGAAGAAATTTATCAGATGCTGGCCAAAACAGAGCAAATTGTCGGCAAAACCTTTGGTGATCCGGCAAATCCATTCCTTGTATCTGTAAGATCCGGAGCGAGAGCTTCCATGCCGGGTATGATGGATACTATTCTAAATCTTGGTCTGAACGATCAGGTTGTAGAAGGTCTTGCAAAGCTGACAAGCAATGAGAGATTTGCCTTCGACAGCTATAGAAGATTTATTCAGATGTTTTCAGATGTAGTTATGGAGGTTGAAAAACCAAGGTTTGAAAAAATTCTTGATGCGGTAAAAGAAGAAAACGGAGCACAATTTGACACAGATTTAACAGCAGAAAACCTCAAGGAAGTCGTCAGAAGATACAAGGAATTATTCAGAACCGAAAAAGGCTTTGATTTTCCACAGGAGCCTAAAATACAGTTGATGGAGGCAGTTAAGGCTGTATTCCGTTCGTGGGATAACCCCCGTGCCATAATTTACAGAAGGCTTAATGATATTCCCGGTGATTGGGGAACAGCTGTAAATGTTCAGGAAATGGTATACGGGAATATGGGCAATGATTCCGGAACAGGTGTAGCCTTCACCAGGAATCCGTCAACCGGTGAGAAAAAACTGTATGGCGAATTCCTTATGAATGCACAGGGTGAGGATGTTGTTGCCGGAATAAGAACACCGCAGCCTATGGAACAAATGAAGCTTGTAAATGAAGATGCTTATAACCTGTTTGTTCAGATAGCCGGCACTCTTGAATCACATTATAGAGATATGCAGGACATGGAGTTTACCATTGAAAAAGGTAAGCTGTTCATGCTGCAGACCAGAAACGGTAAGAGAACTGCAGCATCTGCTTTGAAAATTGCAGTTGATCTGGTTAGTGAGGGTATGATAAACAGGAATGAAGCTCTAATGAAGGTTGATCCCAAGCAGCTGGACGCATTGCTGCATCAGAATTTTGAGCCTAAAGCTCTGAAGGCGGCAAAACCTGTTGCGAAAGGTCTTCCTGCATCACCTGGCGCAGCAACAGGCCGTGTGTATTTTGAAGCAGCTGAAGCAGTTGAAGCGGCTAAGGGTGGAGAAAAGAAAATCATTTTGGTAAGATTGGAAACTTCACCTGAGGATATCGAAGGAATGCATGTTTCACAGGGTATTCTCACAGGACGCGGAGGAATGACCTCTCACGCAGCAGTTGTGGCCCGTGGTATGGGAACCTGTTGTGTGGCCGGCTGTAGTGAAATTAAGATCAACGAAGAGGAAAAGTACTTTATCGATAAGGACGGGAAAAAGTACAAGGAAGGTGATTGGATTTCACTGGATGGTTCGACAGGTAATGTATATGGGGAAAAGCTGCCTACAATAGAGCCTGAAATGACCGGTGATTTTTCTACGCTCATGCAGTGGGCCGATGAAGCCAGAACCTTAAAGGTCAGAACTAATGCCGATACTCCGGCTGATGCTGCTCAGGCAATCAAGTTCGGGGCCGAGGGTATAGGACTTTGCCGTACAGAGCACATGTTCTTTGAGGCTGACAGAATTCCTGCAATGAGAGAAATGATTGTCGCAAGAACAGAAGAGCAGAGAAGAAAAGCTCTTGACAAGCTGCTTCCAATGCAAAGAAGTGACTTTGAAGGGTTGTTCAGAGAAATGCAGGGGTATCCGGTTACCATCAGATTCCTGGATCCGCCTTTGCATGAATTCCTGCCTCAGGCTGACGAGGATATTGAAGCGTTGGCAAAGGAAATGGGAATGACCTTTGCGGATCTGAAGGGTATTGTTGCTGACCTGCATGAATTCAACCCAATGATGGGACACAGAGGCTGCCGTCTTGCAGTATCCTACCCTGAGATAGCTGAAATGCAGACTAGAGCTGTTATTGAGGCAGCAATCAATGTTAACGGAAATGGAATGTCAGTTGTACCTGAAATAATGATCCCATTGGTTGGAGATATTAAGGAATTAAAGTATGTTAAAGATATAGTAGTTAAGACAGCAACTGAAGTAATAGAAAAAGCGGGAGTAAAGCTGGACTATAAGGTTGGTACCATGATCGAGATTCCGAGAGCAGCTCTTACTGCTGATGTGATAGCTGCTGAGGCTGAATTCTTCTCCTTTGGTACAAATGACCTTACTCAGATGACTTTTGGCTTCAGCCGTGATGATGCCGGAAAATTCCTGGAGGATTACTATTCCAAGAAGATCTACGAATCAGATCCCTTTGCAAAGCTTGATCAGACCGGTGTTGGAAAGCTGGTAGAAATGGCTGCCAAACTGGGCAAGCAGACTAGACCGGACATTAAACTGGGTATCTGCGGAGAACATGGAGGCGATCCTTCGTCTGTGGAATTCTGTCATAAGGCAGGCTTGAACTATGTAAGCTGCTCACCGTTCCGGGTTCCAATTGCCAGACTGGCCGCAGCGCAGGCGAATTCCATAAAGCCAGATAATTTTAAGTATAAAATTTAAGTATATTAAATGAAAAATAAACAGGGAGAGCAGAAGGATGACCGAAAGGATACCGTCTGACTTTCCCTGTTTTTTATTTGTGATAATGAGAGCTGAAATATTAATTCTTTTCCAGACAAAGATCTGTTCAGTTAATGACATGCACAAAAAGTATACTAAATAGCTAAAAAATTATTCTATATTGAATTGTGCAGGAAATTACTTTTTTACTGGAGAATTAACTGATAATAAATACTTTTATAATCAAATTGGAGAAAATTAATGAATCAAATGTATTGTTTAGAAATTACCAAGTATATAGAACAATTTGACGGCACTAAAAAAGAAAGACTGG
>JAQSXC010000181.1 GCA_029266335.1 Eubacterium sp.
TTTCAGCTTACTCTTTCACTACAGCTTTTCTTACCAGCAGGAAGGATAAAACTGCAACAACCGCTGTCCCGACAACAAGTGACAGTACTGCAATATAAGGATTTATCCCGTTACCAAGTCCTCCAACAACAAGCAATACTTCCTGTAACCATTTGCCTATCCTTCCGCCTGCCAGTGTGGCATCAACTGCAGGCAGAACTATAGACAACATAACAGGAACCCCTATGGACACAATTATTTTCAGCAGCTTTATCATCCTGTAATACAGACTTGTAATCAGGTATCCTCCTGTAATCGCTGCCATATAAAGTACAGTGCTCCATATAAAACTTGTTGCAATAACAAATGGTTTTGACGTTTGTGTTATCCAGTCTCCATATATCTGCATGAACGCTGAACTATAGTTTACAAATTCCGATAAAATGCTGGCATAAGTGGTATCCACAGCAGCCATTATACCGCTCACAGCCAGGGCCGATAATACAAAACCTTGAAACTGACGCGTTCGTGGTATATTATTAACCGATAAAAATAAAAAGTTCTGCTTAAAGGAGTTCAATCCAACAATAAATATAAATATTACAGTGGCCATTTCTCCGCCACCGATGGTGCCTTCAACATTGCTTTCAGTCGCAAAAGTAACTGAACAGCCTATCAACATTGCAATAGCCGCAATAATCAGGTAAAAGATTATAACACTGTTTTTTATATCTGAAAAATAGTACTTGACAATTGATTTCAATCTCATCTTTTTAGTCCTCTCTTTCTAATTGGTCATCCGGATAAACAGCTTCTGTAAATCCATCCTGGATATTTCAAGGCCTTGCGGTGTATTTTCAGGCACGGCTTTTTCCAGTATATAAGCTGTTTTTAAACCACCCAGAGTATCTGAACCAAGGATATTTTTTCCTTTAATAAAGCTATCCACAGCTCCCGCTGCACCGGATACCGAATAACCTTGAGAGAGAACACTCTCAACGGGCTCCTGTATTATAACCTTACCCTCTTTTATAATAATAACATCCTCTATGATATCTGCTGCTTCCTCAATTAAATGAGTTGAGATTACAATGGTGCGCGGTTTTTCACTATAGGCTGTCAGCAGCTCCTTATAAAAGAGTTCCCTGTGATTGGCATCCAGACCGAGCACAGGTTCATCCAGTAAGACCACAGGTGCATTGCAGGCCAGAGAGACTACTATTTTAAATATGGATTTGTATCCGGTTGAAAGTGATCTGATCTTCTTTGCCGGTTTGAGTAAAAACTTTTCACACAGTAAATTGGCATAATTCGTGTCAAAATCCGGATAGAATTCTTTTGTCCATTTGAAGGCTGTCTTTATGGTCATTCCTTCAGGATAAAAATTATTTTCTGTCATACAATATACCTTTGATAAAGCTCTTTCGTTTTCCAGCACATTTTCACCGTCCAGCAATATCTCCCCTTCTGTAGGAAAAATTCTGTTTGTGATAAGGTTCAGCAGGGTTGTTTTTCCTGCACCATTCCTGCCCAGAAGGCCATAAATTTTGTCAGGTTCAAGTTTTAATGAAACATTATCAAGTGCAGTGGTAGTCCCAAAGTTCTTTGTTATATTTTTTATTTCTATACAGCTCATTTATCAAACCCTCTTTCCAACATTTTTAAAATATCTTCCTTTGATATTGAAAGTTTTCGTGCTTCTGAAACCAGCGAAGTAATATATGTTTCAAAAAAAGTTACTTTTCTTTTGTCTAAAATTTTTTCTGTAGCTCCGGTTGTTACAAACATACCCAATCCCCTTTTCTTATAAACTATTCCGTCATCCACCAACCTGTTTATACCTTTCAACGCAGTAGCCGGGTTAATTTTATAGCTGACAGAAATTTCAGTTGTTGAAGGAATCTGTACTTCCTCCTTGTACGCCCCCGATAAAATGGCATCTTCCAGGCCTTCAGCCAATTGCAGATATATGGGTTTCTCAGAATTAAAATCGAAATTCACTAAATCACCACCTCAAACCAGTTAACTGGTTAGTTACTCTTGTAACTAACTATACAACTAACAAGGTAAAATGTCAATAAAATTTTCAGTCCTTTCCAGGAAAATATAATAAAACATACTTTTAGGCATACAATACGTATATACTATTAATACTACGTATAGAAGCATAACAGCAATCGGGGAGAAATTTATGCCAAATCTTGTTACACACTATCTTTGCGGTTTGGAGTCAACAAAAAAAATTAAAAACATCAAGTGCAGAAACTTGATCGCAAAGTATCAGCAAGTATTCAACCTGGGCCTGCAGGGTCCCGACATACTCTTTTATTATGAAGTCTGGCCATGGACTAAAAAAACCATAAAACCTAACATTGGTCAGATAATGCATACTTCAAAAGTTAACAAAGTCTTTAAGTCACTTATTGAATATATAGTTAAGCAAAATGATGTTGCAAAAGATATCCTATCCGTTTACCTGATGGGCTTTGCAGGTCATAATTTTATGGACAGCTTAGGACATCCTTATATTTTTTACAGATCCGGGTTTACTACTCCTTCAAATAACAATGAAAACCTTTTTCTTTACTATCACAGAAGATTTGAAGTCTCTATAGATGTTCTTCTCTGCAAGAAATTTCTTGATAAAAAAGTATATGAATTAAAATGCGACAAGCTTATAGAAGTATCAGATACTGAAATTAATTTGATAACTGATTTATATGATCATGTAATTGAGGAAGTTTTCAATCAAACTGCTGAGAGAAAAAAGATAAAAAAATCAATTAAGGAAACCATATTTGTTGAGAAATTGCTGAAGGATACGAGCGGAATTAAAAAGAAGCTGGTAGGATTTATTGATAAAACAATTTACGGATTCCCACTATTCTCAAGCCTGATTTTCCCATTAACATTGGAGGATGGGCTTGATTACCTGAACTTATCCCACAGGGAGTGGTATATGCCTTTTGATAAATCAATAAAAAGTACAAAATCCTTCATTGAATTATTCTCAGATGCTGTTCAAAGGACTCAACAACTTAGCAATGATTTGTATACTGCAATATTCGACAATAATTCGAATATTCCCCATATACTTGAGCTCTTGGGCAATAATTCGTATACAAGCGGCATTGACTGTGATATACCTGCTCCATTCAAATACAGTGATATCATATTTGATTAATATTTTCTTTCAGCTTGTCAGCCGGTATAAAAAACCTCATAATTTTATGTAAGGGGGTGATACAGTGCATATAGACAGATTGCTGGAAATAATTATTTTACTGCTGAATAATAAAACTTTGACGGGCAAGAAGCTGGCAGATCGTTTTGGTGTGTCAGTAAGAACAATACAACGGGATATTACTGCATTGACAATGGCAGGAATCCCCATAGCTGCTGATGCCGGTTGTAATGGAGGCTACTCTATTCTGGCAGGCTACAAACTTCATAATTCATTTGTTAAAAAAGAAGATTTCAATATCATCATTATGGCATTAAAAAGTTTGAGTACAAGTTATGAAAATGACCGTCTGGACACCATACTGGACAAGTACCTTTCAATATCGGATTCCAATCTGCCTTCCATCTTTGTTGACTATGGGGTCACTAAGGAAGGCAGCAAAATACAGACTAGCAATCATATCCTGGAAAGTTGTATTAATAATTGTCAACAGGTTTCTTTTAAATATAGAAATACATACGGAAAGTATTCCGACAGGCTTGTGCAACCACTGGCACTGCACTTCAAATGGTACTCCTGGTATCTGTTTGCTTATGATGTTCAAAAGAAAGCTTATCGAACCTTCAAGGTAGCCCGTATAGATAAGTTAATTCCGGACCGTCTGCATTTCGAGAGAACTGCAGATGTTGAAAAACTGATGCAGGAACATGAACAGGAGTATTACAAAAGCTGTGAACATATATTGGTTTGGTGCCCTGCAGAAAACATAAATCTCATGGAAGAAACCTTCCCGGATGCAAAATTCGAGCAAAAAGCTGACGGGTCATGGGTCATGGATCTGTTTGTACCAACAGCGGAACCCATGTGGCAGGCACTACTGCTCGGTTTAGGCAATAGTGCCAAAGTAATTTCACCTGACAGTTATCGTGACACCTTAATTGGAACTGCAAAAAAATTTATTCATAATTACGACATCCAGATGTCATAATTGTTTTGCTATTATTAAAGAAAAAACAAAGGAGTGTCATAAATGTCGGATTTTCAAGATGTATTGGTAGGTTTCTGCAATGGTAAGACAGCTGATCCGCTAAACCTTTTTGGTCAATTCGTGGGTGAATGGGATTTTGAGTGGATCGATGGAAAAGGCACTGAACGTGAACGGCACATTCATGGTGAGTGGATTTTTTCCTGGATACTTGAGGGGAAGGCAATTCAGGACGTATTTATATGCCCTTCACGTCAGGAACGGTTAATCAATCCCCAGCCTGACGCTGAGTATGGAACCACGGTGCGTTTCTACAATTCTCAAAAAGGAAAATGGGATGTTTGTTACGGATATGCAAACCATATGACCGTACTGGAAGCCGAGCAGGTAGGTGAAAATATTGTTCTTACAAATCAAAACCCATCACAAGGGCTCAATCAATGGGTATTTTCAGAAATAACTACAACAACCTTCCATTGGCAAAACAGAACCTCAACAGACAGCGGCAGCACCTGGCGGGTAAACGGTGAACTTTTTGCCACCCGCCGGAGAACATAAAAACTGTCCCAAATCAAAACGGGGGACTCCTTTTCGGCTCCCCCGTCTATAATACACTATTATAAGCTTTGAACTATAAGCTAAGTTTGTTTTGTTTAACTTTTAAAATTAAATTGACAAAATATTGCTCATTCTGAGAAGGTCCTGATCGATGTCCTTCTTCATTGACAGAGCTTCGTCAATATCCAGATCAACTATCTTGGCATCCTTTACAGATATTATCCTGTTAAAAACACCGTCTTTGAGCAATTCAACTGCTTTAACCCCCATGGCGCTTGCCATGACTCTGTCCTGAATAGTTGGGCTTCCGCCTCTTTGAATATATCCAAGTACGGTTCCTCTTGTTTCAATGCCTGTCAGATCTTCAATCTTCTTGGCCAATTCAAGAGCACCGCCGATTTTTTCTGCAATACCCTCTGCAAGAATAATGATGTAGTTTTTCTTGCCGCTGTTTCTTCCCTGAATTATCTTTCTTATTATATCCTTATCAAAATCAAATTCCTTTTCAGGCAGAAGAATTACTTCAGCTCCGCCTGCTATACCTACATTGAGGGCTATATGCCCTGCTCGTCTTCCCATAACCTCAAGAACGCTGCATCTCTCATGAGAATAGGCTGTATCTCTTATTTTGTCCAGTGCATCCTGAACTGTATTCATGGCTGTGTCATATCCAATGGTGTAGTCGGAGCTTGCAATATCATTATCAATTGTACCCGGCAAGCCCATTACCTTCATTCCGAATTTGCTGAAGTCTCTGGCTCCTCTATAGGAACCATCTCCGCCAATTACAACCAGCGCATCCATTCCAAAAGCTCTTGATATGGACATTGCCTTTTGCATTCCTTCTTCAGTAGTAAACGCCTTGCATCTTGCTGTTTGAAGTATTGTTCCTCCACGGTGGATTATATCAGAAACATTTCTTGCGGTCATTTCATGAATATCACCGGCAATTAATCCGTTATAGCCTTTTCTTACACCCAGCATTTTGAAACCATAATAAATACCTGTTCTGACAACTGCACGAATTGCTGCGTTCATTCCCGGTGCATCTCCACCGCTCGTAAGTACACCAATTGTTTTTATGTCACTCATACGAACCCTCCCTAAGACCTCACTTAGACTTTTAGTAAAAAAGAAACTTTAATTTATCTGTTTATGGTCTTCCCCATTGAAGCAACACTAAACCAAATAATATATTAATGTATTTAAAAAACAACAATAAAAACCCAATTTAATTTATTATAAACTAATACAGCACTATAAACAATATAAAATCTAACAGTTTTTTCTTCCAGATTGACTTGTCCCTATGACATCACCGGCCAGAACACGGGTTTCATAGCCGGCAGCTGTTTGCTCAAGAATTTCCTTATCTATGACTGCCTGATCTTTTTTAAAAAATAGAAGTACAGTGGAACCACCAAACTTGAAATAACCTTTTTCCTCGCCTCTCCGTATGCTCTGACCCGGTGTAAAGGTTTGTATGATTGATCCGACTGAGGTTGCTCCAACCTCTACATATAGTGCTTCACCAAAATTATCTGTTCTGAAGCTGCTGTATTCCCTTTTGTTCCTGCAGAATACTTCAGCTATTTTACCAAGAGCTATGGGATTCACAGAATAATACTCACCTGTTACTTTTTTTGGCTCACTGCATACCCCGCTGTCAAAGAAATGGAACCTGTGATAATCCACCGGACATAGTCTTAGTATGATATATACCCCGCCATCATATTCCTTTGCCAGCGCCTCATCCTGCAATAATTCCGCCAAGCTGTAGTTCATACCTTTTATTTGTATGATATTTTTGTAATCGATGTTTTCCCATGCCTGCAAACGGCCATCACCAGGTGACAGCAGGTATTCTTCCGACTTGTCATACTGTCTGGCAGAGGACTTCAATCTTCTGGCAAAAAAATCATTAAAGCTAGTAAAATCCTCCAGCTTATTTTCACACTCCTCCATATTTATGGAAAAGTTTTTTACAAACCCGGCTATATTTCTTTTGCTAAGTTTGGTATCACAAAAAAAACCTGTCAGAGCAGAGTAAAATTTTCGTTTGACCAGCAGTTCAAGTCCCAGCCTGCCTGCCTTCGTAGTGTACAGTGAATTGAGCAGACTTCCTCCGGCCACCTTTTCAACTTCATATTCCCCGGTTTTACGGTTGTATATTTTAATCATCTTACCCTCCATGTCCTCATATGTCACTGTCAATGGAATTGACCTTATAAATAAACTACATCCATTTCATTTCTTGTAATATAAAATAATTTCAAGCCTTGAAAAATATAATCTTAACTCCAATAAAAAATAATGTATTCAACATTTAATAAAATGATACAAAACTAATATTGGGTTGTCAATTTTAAACAACTGACAACCCAATGTATTTTGCAAGAGCAATATTAAACTTATTGCAAGAGCTATAATAAACTTACTGATAGTATTTTTTGCATTTACATATACTCTTATCATGTGTTGCTTAGTTTATGCAGAGAGGCTTTTATATCTCCGGTGTATTCCCCTCCGTGATAACATATAATCTTTTCAATGTCATAATCAAGCAGTTTCTTAATGGAGTTTTTTGCCCCAGACATATCAAGCGTATAATTGGGATTTGCTATTTCCAGCTCTCCATTTTCAATAACCAGTGCATCACCGGAAATCAATGTCTTATATGCCTTAATGTAAATAGATATGTGTCCTGGCATATGCCCCGGAGTAGCAATTATATCAGTGCCCCCAAGCCAGGAGAAGGTATCTCCGTCCTTTACAGTCAGGTCCACATTTACACCTTCAACCGATCCCAGCAGTTTTTGGAAATTAAGAGCCCCAGGCTTTTCCTCCTCCGGCAGTTTCTCATATAAAGCTTCAGCCTGCCGGAGTCTCAGTGATTTTTCCCGTCCATTGATATATTTCACATCATCTTCCGAGGCTATAATCGAAATGTGCGGATATTTCCTTTTGACAGCAGCCAAAGCACCTATATGATCAAAATCGTGGTGGGTTATTACAATATGTGTCAGCCGGGCAAGGTCAATGCCCTCCTCCCCGGCAGCGCTCTCCATGTATGGCAGAAATCGCGGGTATCCGCAATCAATCAGTATTGTTTCATTTTCATCGGTCAGTACCACAGGATATATGGTATTTTTGCCATTACCGAAATCAAAACCAACTCTTAATGGTGTAATTTTCTGCATGTTATTATCTCACCTCACAACTGACAAAACTAAAGACCATCTTCCAGGCAGTATTCCTTCAATATAAGTCTGTCAGTATGTACTCAATGTAGTATTTTTTAATCGGCAGCAAACAGCTGCTTATATTCCATAGTCATTATGCACTCTTGGAAGTTCCACACAAAAGCTGATGTTGTTTTGTTCGCATTCTGCCCATATTTTCCCGTTATGAAGATTTAAAATGCTCTTTGATATTGCAAGTCCCAGACCTGAACCACTCTCGGACGAAGAACGGGATTTGTCAACCATATACAGCCTGTCAAAGAGGAAAGGAAGCTCTTCCTGAGGAATGATGTCGCCTTTATTGCTCACTCTTACACTTACGGTTTCCCGTCCGGAGACCATACTTATTATTATTTCTCCCGGAGAATAGCCGTACTTGATTGCATTTGAAAGAAGATTTTCGAATACACGTACAAGCTTATCGGCATCTACATTAACAATAACTCTTTCATGCTGTATTTCCTTAACAAAGACCATATTTCTTTCGTCTGCCACAGGTGACAGCTCTTCGGCCAGCTGAACCAGCATATCATTAAGGCAAAGTTTCTGCTTGTATAGAATTGTTTCTTCATTTGCAAGTTTTGAGTAAATAAACAAGTCGTCTATCAGAGCTTTAAGCCTTTCAGATTTAGTATATGCTATGTCAATATATTCTTCAAGCTGATCAGTGTCCTCATATTTTTTATCCTTTAGCATTCTAAGATAGCCCATTATTGAAGTGAGAGGAGTTCTCAGATCATGGGACATATTCGTTATGAGTTCATTTTTTGTCTTCTCCGCTTTTTTCTCTTCCTGAATTCTAAGTTTAAGTTCTTCACTCATAAAGTTTATCCTGGTTGCCAGAAGACCAAGTTCATCCCTGGTTTTTTGTTTCACCCTGTAATTGAGATTACCCTTTGAGATTTCGGCAACCCCAAAGGATAGTTCCTCGATATACTCTACCTCCCTCCTGGTAAGCAGAAAAAAGGACAACACAAATGTAACAACCCCTACGGAAAACGGAATTAAATTATTATCGCTCAGCATTACTTTAATCTCACGCTTTGCAATACCCTGCATAATTACATATAAACCTTTGCAATCATCAAAATCCAGGCGTTCAACATAGACAGACTCGTTATACA
>JAQSXC010000182.1 GCA_029266335.1 Eubacterium sp.
GATGCTTACAGAGTTTTAAAGAAAGGTGGAAGATTATCAATTTCTGATGTTGTTGCTACAGTACAATTACCGGATAATATTAAGAGAGACCTGGCATTGGTCGCAGGCTGTATCGGTGGTGCTGAATATGTTGAAGATATTAGAATTATGCTTGAAGATGTGGGGTTTCAAAATATCAAAATGGTTCCAAAGGACAATACCAGAGAGATAATAAAATCTTGGATACCAGGTACACGCGTAGAAGATTATGTATCTTCTTATATAATTGAAGCAAGAAAGTAAAAAAGAAAGAGTTTGCCTTGGCAAACTCTCAGACTGTAGACAAAGTATATTAAGAAACTCACAAAATGTATAATCACTTATGATTATACATTTTATTATTTACAACACAAAAACAGGAAATTTTGAAACAAATCCGAAGTTATCGGCGCAAGTATCAGACCGTGAAGCAGTGAAGTTTCAATGGTTTTTGATGGTCAGAAATGCTACAATGAGATATAAATAAATCTAGAATTTGGAATCGGTTAGATAGAGAAAATTCTGATAAATCAATTCAGACATTATGTGAGGTAAGGTTTATGAATAAAATTAACTTGAGCAAAGAAATATATAATTGTGCAATTCAATGTGGATTTGATAATTGTGGAATCATATCTGTTAATGCATTAAATGGATTTGAAGAATTATACCAAAAACGAATAAGTGACGTTCCTCAAAGTAAATTTTTTTACGACAATGTTGGTGATCTTCAAGGTACAAAGGAACGCTTCCCTTGGGCGAAATCAATCGTAATACTTACCTTTAACTATGGAAAGTATTGTTATCCAAAAGAATTACAAGGGAAATATGCAAAAGCGTTTTTTCTACAACCACATAAAAACTCTGATTTTGGTTTTGATTTACAACGCTTTGAACAATGGTTTGTTGAACATGAAATACATGCGGAAGGTGGAGAGCAATTTCACCATCTTAGTGTAGGCCCGTTACGTTATATAGCAGCAAAAGCTGGACTGGGAATCATCCGTAAAAACAATTTCTTTTATACGGAAAATGGTTCTTATAATATGTTGATAGGATATGTGATTGATAAAGAATATGAATTGATTCAGAATACCCATGTTATTCCTTGTGGTGAAAAGTGTGATTTGTGCCAGAGAGCCTGCAAAACCAAAGCACTTCAATCACAGTATACAATAGATCCTCTAAAATGTGTTTCTTATTGGACTACCTTTGGTAATTCAGATATTCCACAGGGTTTAAGTCCGGAGATGTTTGAAGAATGGGTTTGTGGGTGCGATAATTGTCAAGATGCTTGCCCGCACAACATCAGACATGATTGGAATGCTGGAAAACATTTTTCAAACCTTAAAGAGATTGCCCCTATGATTTTACCTCGGAATTACGAGAATCTATCAGATGAATTCTTGATTGAACAGGTTATATCTAAAACTGCGGATCATCTGCAAGTATCAGATGTTCAGGCTCTCCGAAAAAATGCCGAAAGATCGCTTAACTATCAACAGATAAAACCGAAAAATAAATAAGACAATTGAAATTCAACAGCTATACGAATACCGACGTACATCAGAGGTAAAACGCCGGTATTCGAATTAACATCAAGTTGTAAACATTCGGGTATATTAGTATATAATTGAGGAATCTATTAATTTGTTTCAGTCAGATCTTTAAAATGAAACTGGTTTTTTCCAGATGCATAGTCATCAACAATTTGTCCGTGACCAAACAGCTTATACTTATAAGTGACTAGCCCCTCTAATCCAACAGGACCTCTGGCATGGATTTTTCCAGTGCTGATACCGACTTCGGCGCCAAAGCCATAGCGATAGCCATCTGCAAAACGGGTGGAGCAGTTATGGTATACACCTGCAGAATCCACCATTTGCATGAACTGATCTACTACTTCCATGTTTTCGGCTAAAATACTGTCGGTGTGATGAGAGCCATAATGATTAATGTGAGTAATGGCTTCTTCTACAGAATCCACCAGCTTGATTGCAATTACTAAATCCAGGTATTCGTTATGAAAATCATCATCGGAAATCACTTCACAGGGGATGATATGATTTACTTCTTTGGTACCCCGAATGGTCACACTTGCAGCTTTTAATGCTTCTGCCAATACCGGAAGAAAAGATGGAGCGATTGAACGGTTCACTAATAGTGTTTCTGTGGCATTGCAGGCTGCGGTATACTGTGTTTTTGCATCTATAATAACAGGAATAGATTTTGCAAAGTCACAGCTTTCATCTGCGTAAATATGGCAGACACCATCAGCATGTCCCATTACAGGGATTTTAGTATGATTCATGATATACTGAACAAATTGATTAGAACCCCTTGGAATCAGCAAATCTACAGATTCATGGCAGGAAAGCAGTTCATCGATTTCATTGTGCTGTTCTGCCTGAAGCATACATTCTGCAGGAAGCCCAGCACTTATGACGCAGCTGTGAATTAACCGGAAGAGTACCCGGTTTGTTTCAGCTGTTTCTTTTCCGCCTTTTAAGATTGCACAGTTTCCACTTTTTATACAGAGCGTGGAAATCTGAACCAGGGCATCCGGTCTGGCTTCAAAAATAATACCAATGACGCCAATCGGACAACTGATACGGTACAGCGTCAAACCTTCATCCAATTCTCGTTTCATCAAAGTTTTTGCCAGAGGGTCTGGAAGCTGAATCAACTGTTTGATACCATTGATTACATCGGTTAATTTATGGTCATCAAATTTTAGACGTTTTTGGATAGAATCGACTACATCTGCATTAACAGCTGCGGTAAGATCTCGGGCATTTGCTTCGAAAATCTCTGATTTATGAGTCTCTAGTGTATTTGCAATCAATTTCAGTGTATCGTTGCGTAGCGAAATGGATGAGGCAGCAAGAATAGGTGTAGCTGCTTTCATTTTACGAGTTTCTTCTTTTATATTCATAATCAATCCTCACTTATATTTTAATCAGAATGTACATCAATTTCTATATTTCATATATCATATAATGTCACGGAATTGGTGTCAATGGTGGAAGATGATCCATTTTGTTGTTATTTGATATTTAACTGTCAAGCTCCCGGGGCTGTTGCAGGAAACAAAAATGATAAAGAATATTTTGGATTATGTCATTTTTGGAAGTGGCATTCTTATTCGGGATGAAAAGCTTTTTTCAGAAATGGTCCCTGAAACAATGAAAGCACCGATTCTGCAGATGTCTTTTAAAATGAAGAAGAAATCAGCATTTACACTTGAGTCACAAAAAAATAGAAAGAACAATGCAGATAAATCAAATCAAATTGAAAGTAATTGCAACTGGAATACGGAGGTAATTCTTGGTCGTGATTGTGATGAATATACTATTATTTATCATAAATGTGGGTTGTGTGGTCTTGGAAAACAAGAGGGATTATTTCACTTAGTAAAATATATGTGCGTACTTGATTTTATGTCAGTTGAACTTATGGGAGGTATACTTTTCCGCACCCAGACATTGGCAAATAATGGAACATGCTGTGATTTTTATATTACGAAAAAGGGTTCCATATGGGAAGAAAATAAGAGTCTTTAATTATAATTTTATTTTTTTGAACTGTATTAACTGTTATAAATTAAAAGCTGTTTTAGAAAATAAAAGGTATTAAATTAGAGGGCGGGGAGAAATCCTCGCCACTTTTAATAGTAGTTTCCATTTGCTACAATGAGGAAAAAATGAATGGAGGAACTATTATGACAGCAAGTATGATGTATCGGATTTTAAGTGAAATGTCAGAGGAACTTTCTGCTAGCCAGATTAAGCGGTTACAGGAAGTGTTGTTTTCAGAAATGGAAAGTAAAAGTGAGCAAGTAGAACCACGAGATAATCTGGATTTCTTGCATGAGTTCCTTGTGGCAAAAGAAATCGAAGGTTGCTCAAAACGGACCATTGATTATTACCAATATACAATTGGTGGAATGCTTAAAGTAGTGAATATTTCAATAGCACAAATAGAGACAGAGCATATAAGAAATTATTTGTCAGAATATCAGAAGAAAAATGATTGTTCTAAAACAACTGTTGATAACATACGACGTAATTTATCGAGTTTCTTTGCTTGGCTTGAAGAAGAAAATTATATTTTGAAAAGTCCGGTTAGAAGAATACATAAGATAAAAACACCGAAGTTAGTAAAAGAAGTTATTCCTGATGAAGAATTGGAGATATTAAGAGATGGTTGCGTTTCAATCAGAGATCTTGCGATGATAGAACTGCTTATGTCTACAGGGATACGCGTGGGTGAACTTGTTAATCTGAGAATACGGGATATTGATTTCAATGAAAGAGAATGTATTGTCCATGGAAAAGGTGACAAGGAGAGAAAGGCTTATTTTAATGCAAAGACGAAATTACACCTTCAGGAGTATGTTAAAAAAAGAAGAGATGGAAGAGAATGGTTATTTGTATCGCTGAAATATCCATATGAGCATCTTACAATAAATGGGATTGAATCAAGAAATCGAAATATTGGTAAGAAGTGTAATGTAGAAAATGTATATCCACATAAATTTAGAAGAACAATGGCGACAAGAGCTATTGACAAGGGCATGCCTATTGAACAGGTGCAACAGTTATTGGGACATCAACAAATTGATACAACTATGCACTATGCTATGGTAAATCAAAGTAATGTAAAGAATTCACATCGCAAATATATTTCATAATAGGATGATGAAATTTATAGAATATAAGACTCTTCTATGCAGCATATCCAAAATGCCAGTCACTGACTGGCATTTTGAGTCGGACTCATTATTGAGAATTTCCAAGTATTTTAGAAGAAATAGAAGAAACTTTTATGAGAAAGACTTAACTAACGTAGGATGGACTATGTTGTTGGTTCCATATCCGAATTTAGTGGTTAAAAGGAATATTGAGAGATGATGGAGTTCCGATGGTTTTTGGTGTCCGTAAATGCTACAATGAGTTCAAGACAAATCTTGAAGTTGGGAGAGTATTGTAAAAATATGGGAGTGAGGTAAAGGCAGTGAGAGCGATACACTATGCGGTTATAAATGAAATAAGTTGTTTGCAGACAACTCCGCAAACAATTTTAGATGTTGGTTGTGGAAATGGTGAATTTACTCAAGTAGTTTCTGATAAATATCGAGGTAGCGACATTACGGCTATTGACACTTCTATTCCAAGGTTTTTTTCGTTAGACCATATTGCATTTATTAAGGGGAGTGCTGAACAACTGCCTTTTGATTCGGAATCGTTTGACTTGGTTATTACGGTACTGTCGTTACATCACTGGAGAGAAAAAGAAAAGGGTATTAGCGAAATATATCGAGTTCTTAAGAAAGATGGCAGACTCATAATTGCTGATCCGCTACTTGAAGAATGGATGAGCAATCGTATTCTTGGTGCATTAATGCAAGTATTAGATGGTGGCATCTTTACAGATAAGAAGAGGGTAAGCGAATATTTAAATATGGCAGGATTTAATGATATTAGTATAAGGCTTATCCCAAATACAATGAAGTCACTATATCTTATTACTGCAAAAAAGTAATTCAAGTTCCTATTTTTCGGGAAGCAGTTAGATGGTATAAATTAAAAGCTGTATTATACATATCAAGGAAGTCAAAGAGAATCTGAGATTTCCATTTTTCGATGCATAAAACTCCGAATTTATCGGCTCGAAGAAACAGGAAGCTTAAAAGGATTATACTCTACAAATAAAATGCTGGTGTAATCCTTTTTTTTATTTATTTATGATCAAGTTTATATTGTTCCTCTCCCCATTTGAAGAGTTCATTCAATGTAGGGAGCAGTTCTCTGCCTCTATCGGTAAGTGAATATTCAACTTTAGGAGGAATCGTGTCATATTGAGTTCTTAGAATGAGATGATGTTCTTCCAATTCTTTCAAAGATTTGGTAAGCATCATATTTGTTATACCTGTTACTTTCCTCTTTAATTCATTATATCTGGTAACATCATTGTAAGATAAGTACCACATAATAGGTAGCTTCCACTTTTGCCCAATAATATCTAATGCGTATAGAAGTGGACATGGGGGTCCGGCTATATTGTTTTCTGTGGTAATTTCCATATTACAAGCGGTATCATTTTTCATCTGGTTGTACTCCCTTAGGTTCTAGGTATATTTTTCATACTAACACAGAAAAAACTGTGTACTTGTCTATTTCTGCTTTTATGATATGCTTAGTATACCAGAATTGAATATAAAAATAAAGCTGAAATAGAAAAGAGGAACACCATGAAAGTGATATTGATTAACGGAAGCCCAAGAAAAAACTGGAATACACATAAGTTGTTGATGGAAGCAGAACGTGGAGCAAAAGAAGCAGGAGCGGAAACTGAAATAATCCATCTTTTTGATTTGAAATATACGGATTGCATTAGCTGTTTTGCATGTAAAGTGAGAGGAAATAAAACAGATGGTGTCTGTGCAGTTAGAGATGAATTGAAACCAGTACTAGAGAAAATAGCAGGGGCGGATGCTGTAATCATTGGTTCACCAATCTATTATGGGAATCTTACAGGTCAGGCATTGTCATTTATTAACAGACTTTTATTCCCTGTTATGCACTATGAAATTGATCTACAGACGGGTAAACCTGAGAAGATACTTCAAAAGGAAAAGACATGTGGTCTTATAGCTACCATGAATGCGTCAGAAGAATATGTTCAGAATGGCTATGGAAAAACGATGGAGTCAATCGCTGGATCTATTGGCATGGTACTTGGCAGTTGTGAGATTTTATATTCCTGTGATACTTATCAGTTTAAGGATTATTCCAAGTACTATGCAGGAATGTGGGATGAACACAAAAAGGCAGAGCATAGAGAACAGCAATTCCCAGTGGATATGAAGAATGCTTATGAACTTGGAAAACGACTTGTTATGTAAGGAGAGATGCAGATTATGAAAACTATTTTTGATGAAATACAAATAAAAGATATTACTATGAAGAATCGTGTAGTTGCAGCATCGGTTGGTAGAAATCTTGCTGAGAGAGACGGACGTATTTCAGAAGAACTCTATGAGATTTATCGGGAATTGGCACAGGGCGGAGCAGGACTGATTTTTTCTGAAATGACAATGGTGTCTGATGCTGATTATCAGATGCCTGGGTTTACACGTTTACAAGATGATTCTGTTATTGATGATTATAAAAAACTGACAGACATTATCCATCAAGAAGGGATACCCATTATTGCACAACTGGCATTTGGCGCTTTTCATAAAATGAATAATGGTGAATTGAAGCAATTATCTCCAGATGAATTGACGGATGCAGATATTAGAAAGATAGTAAAGGATTTTATAGAAGCGGCTGTCAGAGCACGAAAGGCTGGTTTTGATGGTGTGGAACTGCATTGTGCACACGGTTTTCTGCTCAATAAAATATTAAGTTCTGCATTTAATCATCGAAAAGATGAATATGGTGGAAATACTGAAAATAGGACAGCAATTGTTATAGAAATTATTCGCGAGGTACATGAAATGTGCACTGGATTACCTATTTTTGTAAAGATTAACAGTACGGATAATCTCGAAGATGGAATTACAGAAAAAGAGAGTATTGCAATCTGCAAATTGCTTGTGGATGCAGGAGTGGATGCGATAGAAGTCAGTGGTATGAATGCTACGGTTGACAAGATACGCCCGGGTGAAATGGAAGGATATTTTGCTACGTTCGCGAAGGAATTGAAAAAAGATATGTCTGTTCCAATTATTCTCACTGGAGGTCACAGAAGTATAGAGCACATGGAGTTACTCCTGGCTGATGATGCTTGTGATATGTTTTCTATAGCAAGACCATTGATTAGGGAACCTGGACTAATTTATAGGTGGAAAACAGGAGATTTGAAACCATCAGATTGTGTATCTTGTAACATGTGTGCATCCATGAAAGGCCATAGATGTATCAAAGGAACAATTCATGTGGATGGTTCAGTTACAAAGAGTGAAAAAGCATAAAGATGAAAATACACAAGTCAGGCATGAATAGAAAAAATATGTCATCGTGTAATGTGACAAATTAAAATTTATTACAGAATAATTTTTGAAAACGAAAATTATTGAAGATGTAGGTATGTATATTTATGAGTTAAATATACATACCTATTTTTATGAAACGACTTTGTCTACAGTCTGAGAGTTTGCCTTGGCAAACTCTTTCTTTTTACACAAAATTAAAGAAAACTTTACATAGTAGACAACATATATTTGTCATATCATGATATAATGATATGACAAATTGAATATAAATTGTTTTGCAATAACCTATTTTCCATATAAATATGAAAGGAGGATTTTAAAAGTACAACAAGGAAAAAGTAATGCAACGCCATAAAATAATGAAAATCAGGAAGGTATTTATGAAAATAATTATGAAAATATTTAAGAAAAGGAACGTTTTTAGCCAATCTTTAAAGTACCAAATGATTACTGTACTGTTATTAGTATCCGTGATACCCCTTATAATTTCTAGCATTATTACTTATCAAAGGACCATAGAAGAAGTTGAGGGGGAGAAGAAAAATACTTTGATGGCTTATGCAGAGGGAATAAAAAATAGTACTGATTTACAAATTCAAAGTGCAGATAATAGTTTGAAATTAATTCAAGCTCAATCAGATATTTTAGTAGTTTTAGAGAACTATAACCGCAATACTAAGATAGATGATATATCACGATTAAATACAATATTGCTTACATTAAAAAAAATGGTAAATGATTCTAATGACTTATATGAAACAGTTTATATTACGGATAAGAACGGTAAGGTTATTGCGGATGGATCGGAGTATAGAAATATTTATAGAGATTCTATGTTCTATGATAGAAACGATTTCGAAGTCTTATCTACAACAGAGGAATTATTTGTTGGGAAGCCAATAAAGTCTAAAGCGACAGGTAAGCTTCTCTTACCTATTTCTAGGCCAATCAGAAGCCTTTCAAGCTTTATGGGTACAGTAACCATCCTCTTTGATAACGAAAAATTTACGGAAAGCCTTGATTTAATAAAACCTGGTGAAAC
>JAQSXC010000183.1 GCA_029266335.1 Eubacterium sp.
ATAAGGTAATGTTCAGCCTGCTTGATTCTGTATTCATTCAAGTAAAGGCTGAAATTTTTCTCGGTAATGTCCTTGAATATTCTGGAGAAATAAAACTCGCTGAAGCCCACAGCCCTAGCTATGTCTGAAAGTGAAATGTCATTCATATAGTTTGCTTCAATGTATTTAAAGGCTTCAGAAAGCTTATCCAGACCCTGCATTTTTTTTACCGTATCCTGGGTGCTTTCAGGCTTGACCCTGCCCACCAGATAACTTGAAATAACGGATAGAATATCGTAAATCCTGGCGCTTAAAAACAGCTGAAAACCAAAATTTTTAGCCGTGTAGCTGTCGACGATGCGCAAGATTTGAGCTGCCAGCTCCGGGTGGAAGGGTAACTCCTGTCTGGAGATTTTGAAGGTATTGGAGATAAGTGGTTTTAGTATATTATTACTTCCCAGAGCATTAAAAACCGATGAATCAAACTGGATAAAAATTCTCCGGCCTTCATTCTTCTGGTTGGAAAAGCCATGGGTATCCCCGTTTGCAATAAAAAGAATGTCACCCTCCTCAAGCTCAAATTCGCTGTTATTTACGGTAATATTAAATCTGTTTTTTTCAACGTAAAGCAGCTCAATGGCTCCGTGCCAATGAACAGGATAAGTAAAGTCGACTTCAGTATTAACTTCCAATCTGAATGGAAACTCCCTTGTGAAAATATCTTTTTCATGCAAGCCTTCTACAAACATAAGTAACCCCAATAAGTTTTTTAATCAAGCCGGTATACACTTTGAACATACCGGAGTGAGTCCATACAACTTCTACTTAGCAGCTTTTTAATGAATATTTTATATGGATATAATGTAATTCGCTGCAAATCATATTATTCCTTTATTAAAATCAGAACACTTTAATATAAACTTACAAAACTTATTTGAGACAGAACATATTCCTTTAGAGCAAAAAAAGTGCTGCGGAAAGCCGGCCTGATTCAACGTGGCTTTACACAGCACAATTCATTTTTATATTTCTTTGAATTTTTTATAGCTTTGATTTATATATTTCCTTAATTTATTAGCTTCCGGCTAAAGCACTTTATTCCAGCTCGAAGCTTCCTTTCAGCACCTGGCAGCCTGTAAGTCCGGTACTTCTGGCATCAGGCTGGCTTCCGCCCACATATAACTCAAAGGTTCCGGGTTCGAGTATTGAAGTACCCTCGTTATTTACAAGCAGCATATCCTCTGCTGTCAAAGCAAAGCTGACTTCTTTGGATTCGCCGGGCTGGAGGATTAACTTCCGGGCACCCCGCGTATAGCTCAAACCAAAGCCAAAGGGATAAAGTGCTTCGTTTTCCATGTATTTATAGGTTCTGTTCTTCATTGAGTAATCGCGGAAGTCAGGAAGCTCCTCTGTGGTTCTGTAGAAGGTGACCGGCAGCTTTCCGCTGGGGCTGAAGTCTCCGAAGAGCATTTCAGCTATGGCCCTTCCACCCTGGGCGCCCGGATACCAGGCCTGAACAATGGCTGCCGACTTTTCCTCAGCATAGGTAACGGCAAGTGCACTTCCTGAAAGAAGTACCAATATAACAGGTTTTCCTGCTGCCGTTACGGCCTCTAACAGTTGCTGCTGCAGCCCTGGAAGGTTCAGGTCGAATTTGTCACCTGCTCCGTATTCGTTGCCTGCATCACCTTCCTCACCCTCAATAGTGGCGTCCAGACCAAGACAGAGGATAACCACATCTGATTGCTCGGCTGCAGCGACTGCTTCTGCAATTCTGTCGTTAGGCATTGCAAGACCTTCCACTTTGTCCTTATAGAGGTGACAGCCCTGTGAATAGTTTATTCTGACAGAGTCGGGCAAAAACTCACGGATTCCATCCAATACGGTAATATAGCGGGAAGGCGTGCCGAAATAGTTGCCCATGAGTGCATCTCTGCTGTCGGCATTAGGGCCGATGACTGCAATTGATTTTATTTCGTTTTTATTCAGGGGCAGAGTACCGTCGGCATTTTTCAAAAGTACAAGTGATTCTCTTGCCGCCTTTAGAGCAAGCTCTCTATGCTCTCTGCAATCAACAATATCATAGGGTGCAGCTGTAAAAGGAACATTTTCATCCTTATCAAACATACCCAGCTTCATACGGGTCATCATCAGGCGGGAAACGGATTCCGTTATCTTTTCTTCGGTTATGAGACCCTCCTTGTATGCAATCATAAGGTTCAGGTACATATTGCCGCAGTTAACATCACAGCCGTTGTTAACAGCCAGAGCCACTGACTCGGGAGCAGTTTTTGTAACCATGTGATGTTCGTGGAAGTCCTTTATAGCCCAGCAATCAGAGGTGACATGACCCTGGAAACCCCAGTCGTTTCTGAGTATATCCTTGAGCAGGGTTTTGCTTCCGCAGCAGGGCTCACCATTTGTTCTGTTGTAGGCACCCATTACAGCTTCAACCTTTGCATCCTGTACAAGCTGCTTGAAAGCAGGGAGGTAGGTTTCATACATGTCTTTCCGGGAGGCTTCGGCGTTGAAGCTGTGGCGTTCTCCTTCGGGGCCGCTGTGCACGGCAAAGTGCTTGGCGCAGGCTGCAGTCTTCAGATATTTGCCGTCATGACCCTGAAGGCCTTCAACGAATCTCAGTCCCAGTCTTCCTGTGAGGTATGGGTCTTCGCCATAGGTTTCGTGGCCGCGGCCCCAGCGCGGATCTCTGAATATATTTATGTTAGGTGACCAGAAAGTGAGACCCTTGTATATATCATGGTCACCTCTTCTCTGGAATTCATGGTACTTTGCTCTGCCTTCTGTAGATATGACATCAGCTATTTCGTATATGAGATCTTCGTCAAAGGTCGCAGCCATACCGATTGCCTGTGGGAAAACTGTGGCAATTCCGGCTCTTGCAACACCATGCAGTGCTTCGTTCCACCAGTTGTAGGATGGTATGCCCAAACGTGGGATAGCAGGTGAATTATAAAGCATCTGAGTAGTTTTTTCCTCCAGTGTCATTCTGGAAACCAGATCCTTTACACGTTCTTCGAAATTTAAATTTTCATCAAGATAAGCAGGTTTTTCAACAGTCATATTTACCTCCTGTTTGCGTCTGATTTTTCTGCATGTTACTGAAGATATGGTTTGTTACAGGCATTCTTCAATATTAATACATCTTAATATTAATATACCTTAGCAAATGTTTTGAGGCATTTCATTTATTGCCATGTATTATTCATTTTCTGCTGAATAGTTTGAAGTTGACGCTAATTTACATAAATGGTAAAATTGTGAGATGCAGTACATAAAAACCTTAGCAGATTTTCATTTTTGTATCGCTGCACAGAAGCGGGAAAGGAAATTCAATGACCGAAAATATTAAAATACATAGAAATATAGCAAAATTAAAAGACATTGATATGTTTTATTTTGACACCGAGACTGACAAACCGGTTATTCTATGCCTTCACGGAAGGTGGGGAAGAGCGGAAGTATGGGTGGATTTTATCCGGTATTATGGAAGACAATACAGAATCATAGCACCTGATCAAAGAGGACACGGCTTGAGCAGTAAGCCTGATTCCGATTATACGGGGGAAGAAATGGCCGGGGATATAAATCAGCTGTTGGATTTCTTAAAATTGGAATCTGTTATATTAGTAGGTCATTCAATGGGTGGACAGGTGGCAGGATACTTTGCTGCATTATATCCTGAACGTGTAAAAGCACTTGCCATACTTGATAAATCTGCTGGGGGCCTTGCACAAAGAGTAGTGACCCAGGATAAGACCCAGCTTGTTGATCCTTTGACAAAAGAATGGCCCTTACCGTTTTCAAGCCTGAATGAAGCAATGAATTTTATCAAACAGTTTACTGATTCCTCTTTAAGCTACCAGTATTTTATGAACAGCCTTATCGAAACCGCGGAGGGGTATCAGATGATGTTCAGCTCCAAAGCTATGGATGCAAATATTAAAAGCGATGTGGAGTGGTTCGAGCTGTTGCCGGCTTTCCGATGTCCGGTTATATTAATCAGGGCAAAGGGAGGCGTAGCGGTACCGGACAAGGATTTTACCAGAATGCAAACCCTGATACCCAACTGCATTGCACGTGAAATGTCACATTCTGACCATAATGTGCACTTGAGTAATAAGGAAGAATTCTATAAATATTTCGATGAATTTTTAGCCGGGGTATAATTACTTAATAAAAAACAAAAGACAACCTGAATCCGGGAGGGAAAATCGGTTGTCTTTTTGCTGCGCTGCACTTGCGCAATTTTTTATCTATTCATCATATGCAAAAGCAATTTTGCTTTTGTGATTTCTATTAATTTTATCTATATAAACCTAAAATATACTATTTGCTCAGTTTCCAGGCTATATCATTCCATCTGAGTTCATTACGGAGGTTGAGAATAGTGGTGTCCTTGTTAATAAGAACATATTCAATACCAACCATGTCAGCCCAGTCAATCAGCTGCTCAGCAGTTACAACTGTTGAGAATACTGTGTGGTGAGCTCCGCCGGCATAAATCCACGCTTCAGCACCAACTTCAAGAGATGGCTCGGGTTTCCAGAGAACTCTTGCTACAGGAAGCTTAGGCATATCAATTGTTGGCTGTACAGCCTCAACTTCAGCAATAATAAGTCTCATACGTCCGCCCATATCAATAAGTGATGCGCAAACTGCATGGCCTGCTGCTCCGTCAAATACTATTCTTGCAGGATCAGCCTTTCCGCCTATACCAAGTGGATGTGCTTCAAGACGTGGTTTAGTAGCTGCAATTGTAGGGCAAACCTCCAGCATGTGAGCACCAAGGATCATTTCTTCACCTGGTACAAGATTGTAGGTGTAGTCTTCCATAAAGGAAGTTCCCTTGTTATCAGCCATTACCTTCATAACATTGGTCAATGCAGAGGTTTTCCAGTCGCCTTCTCCTCCGAAGCCGTAGCCGTTGGCCATAAGATCCTGTGCTGCCAGGCCAGGTAACTGCTTAAGTCCGTGTAAATCTTCAAAAGTAGTTGTGAATGCGCCTGCACCGACTTTATCAAGTATAGCCTGAATACCAAGCTGGATTCTGGCCTGTTCTCTGATAGCTTGGAACTTTTCTCCTGACTGTGCGTCGGCCGCAATGTCATACCTTGTTTTATATTCAGCAACTAAAGCATCAACTGCAGCCTCAGTAACCTTGTTTACTTCTGCTACAAGATCTCCCACTGCATGTGTATTAATTGCCCAGCCCAATTTGATCTGAGCTTCAACCTTGTCGCCTTCTGTAACAGCAACTTCACGCATGTTGTCGCCGAACCTTACTACCTTCAGCTGACGTCCATAGATGTATGCAACTGCTGTTCTCTGCCAGGTTCCGATTCTCTCGCGTACTCTTGCATCCTCCCAGTAGCCTGCAACAACCTTGCGGGATAAACGCATTCTTGCTCCGATAAAGCCGTGCTCGCGGTCACCATGAGCTGATTGGTTCAGGTTCATGAAGTCCATGTCGATTTCGCTCCATGGAAGCTGCTGATTGAATTGAGTGTGGAGGTGGAGTAAAGGCTTGTTCAATTGAGCGAAACCTGCAATCCACATCTTGGATGGTGAGAAGGTATGCATCCAGGTAATAACACCTGCGCAGTTACGGTCTGCATTAGCTTCAACCAGAACGTTTGTGATTTCATCCGGTGTAGTAACAGTTGGCTTGTAGACAATTTTATATTGTATTGATGAGTCCTGATTTAATTTATCAACCATTATTTTTGAGTGTTCTGCGACCTGCTTCAAGGTTTCAGGTCCATATAAATGCTGGCTTCCTGTAATAAACCAAAATTCAAAATTCTTAACATTAATCATAGTTAATAACTCCTCCTTAACAGTTTAGCTTGTATGCACATGTATTTGATTTAATTGTATAACTAATTTATAAAAAAATCAATATTATTTTTCCCAAAATGTACGAATTATACAAAAAGACCGGAATGGGCAATATAGATAGGTTACAGGTATTGAGAACCCTGAGCTGCGGGACTGCTGTCCAATTGGTATGAGGAGCAGCAAAAAAATACTTGTTGAAAATGACTATGCGATGCTTTATAATTTTTGTATAGATTGTATGCACAAGTTGAAAAGAACAACAATAAGCCTGGCGGAGCAAACAAAAAAATTGCCGCTATACTTGTTGTATATAATTGATGCATGTAATTTCTATATGTACTTGGTATATACTTGTAATATGTAACTAAGACTAAAAAACTTATTTTTTTAGAGAGGTATGTGTTAATGCTGCAAAATGATGCCGGTCAAACAAAATATGCCAAATTAAAGGACTATATTAAAGAAGAGATAATCATGGGTCGGATTAAGCCCGGAGAGCAGATCCCTTCGGAAAACACTTTGGCAGAAAAGCTGTCATTAAGCAGACATACTGTCAGAAAAGCCATTTCAATGCTTGTAAACGAAGGTTATCTATATACCGAGCATGGAAGAGGAACCTTCTGCAAGGACAGAAGTATAAGCAGAACAAATTCAAGGAATATAGGGGTTATGACTACCTATATTTCAGAGTATATTTTCCCAAGAGTAATTCAAGGTATAGATTCCGTCCTGTCAGATAAGGGTTACAGTATTATGCTGAAAAATACTGATAATGATGTTGAAAAAGAAGCACTGTATCTGCAGGAAATTCTCAATAAGGATCTGGAAGGACTTATAATCGAACCGACTAAAAGTTCTGTTTTCTCAAATAATGTAAAGTATTATCAGGCTTTGGATGAGCATAATATACCGTATATTTTTATACATGGGACTTATCAGCAGCTGGAAGACAGGCCGCAGATCATTCTCAACGATTCCGACGGCATGTATCTGGCAGTCAGATATCTGATAAATCTGGGACATAAAAATATTATAGGCATATTTAAAGCTGATGA
Source organism: Eubacterium sp. (assembly GCA_029266335.1). Lineage (GTDB taxonomy): Bacteria > Bacillota > Clostridia > Acetivibrionales > DSM-1351 > Ruminiclostridium. Next base: position 6,894 of record JAQSXC010000183.1, read on the forward strand.
TGTACAGGGGATTGAAAGACATAAGGGCTATGCAAGGGCATTGGCTGAAAACAGTCTGCAGTACAATCCTGACAATGTGGTATGGTTTCATACAGAGGACAGAAAAATTAAACCATACACAACAATAGAGGCTATGATAAAAGGCGGCAGAAAGATTGATGCCATAGCCTGCTACAATGATCAGATCGCCTTTGGTGTCTATGAAAAAATTACCGAACTTGGATTGTCGGTACCTGATGATATATCTTTGACCGGCTTTGATGATTCTTATTATTCAACAAGCTGTCCCGTCAAACTGACCTCGGTAAGTCATCCGAAGGAGCAGCTCGGGGAGCTGGCCGCTCAGACCCTGCTGGATATGATAGAAGATCCTGAATATGCAAAAAGCTCAATCAGGAAAGTAATCGAACCGGAATTGATTGTAAGGGATTCCTGCGTAAAGAGGCAGTGATATTGGCGTTAATATTAAGATAATGTAAAAAGGGGCTGCTTCTCTGACAAGGCCCCTTAAAAAATAAACTAACTTGTATGCATGTGCGTACTACTATTGGAGGTATTGGAATATGTCGTCAAAATATTCTATTGGAGTCGATTACGGAACACAATCCGGAAGAGCTGTATTGGTAGATGTTGCAACCGGGAAGGAAGTAGCATCTGCTGTAAAGGTTTATACTCACGGGGTTATGGATGAGTTCCTGCCTGATGGAATTACCAGGCTTGAACCAGACTGGGCATTGGAGCATCCAATGGATTACCTTGAGGTTTTACAGATAACTGTACCTGCAGTTTTGAAGGAAGCAGGGGTCAGTCCTGAAGCTGTAATTGGTCTTGGAATCGACTTTACAGCATGTACAATGCTGCCAATTGATAAAAACGGTGCTCCCCTGTGCATCCAGGATAGATACTGGAAAAACCCGCACAGCTACGTAAAGCTTTGGAAGCACCACGCAGCTCAGGATGAAGCAAACAGGCTGAATGAAATAGCAGCTGAAAGAGGTGAAAGCTTCTTAAAGAGATACGGCGGAAAGATATCCTCTGAATGGCTGATACCAAAGATATGGCAAATCCTCAATGAGGATCCGGATTTGTTCAATGCTGCCGACAGATTTATCGAAGCAACCGACTGGGTAATACTCCAGCTGACCGGTGAAGAAAAGAGAAACAGCTGTACAGCAGGCTACAAAGCTATATGGCATAAGCAGGAAGGCTACCCTTCAAAGGAATTTTTTAAAGCACTTGACCCGAGACTTGAAAATGTTGTTGAAGAAAAATTGGGCAAGGAGGTTTATCCTTTGGGCAGCAAGGCGGGAGAGCTTACGGGGAAGGCAGCGGAATTAACCGGACTCAAGCCGGGTACAGCCGTGGCCGTAGCAAATGTTGATGCTCACGTTGCAGTACCTGCCGTCGGTATAACAGAAGCAGGAAAAATGCTTATGATCATAGGAACCTCAACCTGTCACATACTGCTGGGTGAAGAGGAAAAAATAGTTCCGGGCATGTGCGGTGTTGTTGAGGATGGGGTGCTTCCAGGTTTCAAGGGATACGAAGCAGGACAGTCCTGCGTTGGTGACCACTTTGAATGGTTTGTGGAAAACTGCATTCCTGCTTCATATACAATGGAAGCTGAAGAGAGGGGAATAAACATACATAAGCTGCTAAGAGAAAAGGCTTCGGTACTGAAGCCGGGAGAAAGCGGCCTTGTAGCTCTTGACTGGTGGAATGGAAACCGTTCGGTGCTGGTTGACGTTGACCTTACCGGCACCATGCTGGGTTTCACGCTTTTGACAAAGCCGGAGGAAATATATCGTGCGCTGCTTGAAGCAACTGCGTATGGTACGAGAATGATTATTGAAACCTTCAGAAAGAGCGGAGTGCCGATTACTGAACTTTACGCGGCAGGAGGTATTGCACAGAAGGACGAATTAATGATGCAGATATATTCTGACGTAACAAATATGGAAATCAGAATATCAGCTTCGACTCAAACCCCTGCATTGGGTTCAGCCATGTTTGGTGCAGTTGCTGCCGGCAAGGAAAAGGGTGGCTATGACAGTATAGTTGATGCTGCAAAAGTAATGGGTAAGGTCATGGACAAATACTACAAGCCAATTCCTGAAAACGTAGCGGTATATGACAAGCTCTACGCTGAATACGCCGCACTTCATGATTACTTCGGACGCGGTGACAACGATGTAATGAAGAGGCTGAAGAAAATTAAGGAAAGTGCAAAAAGCAGGCATAGTTAATCGGCTTATTTAATCACACTAATAATGAAATAATTTAAAAATCGTGGCACGGGTATGAATTCTATTTATCACCATTTCCGGTGATGGGGAATTCATTTCTCCGGGCCGGAAAAGGAGATAAATATGAATTTGAAATCATTAAAAGAAGAAGTTCTCCAGGCCAATCTTGATCTGCCTAAATACGGACTGGTAACTTTTACATGGGGAAATGTAAGTGGAATCGACAGGGAGAAGGGACTCATGGTAATAAAGCCAAGCGGGGTTCCGTATGAAAATCTAAAGGCAGAGGATCTTGTAGTACTTGATCTGGATGGAAATCAGGTTGAAGGCAGTCTCAGACCATCTTCCGATACACCCACACATCTTGTTTTGTACAATGCATTTAAAGATATCGGAGGGATAGTGCATACCCATTCACCATGGGCAACAAGCTGGGCTCAGGCAGGCCGTCCCATCAGGCCTATGGGAACAACACATGCCGACTATTTCTATGGTGAGATTCCATGTACAAGAAGACTGACACAGGAAGAAATAGAAGGTGAATATGAAAAGAATACCGGACTTGTTATAGTTGATACTTTTAAAGAGTTAAATCCTGTATACATTCCCGGAGTGCTGGTTGAGGATCATGCCCCCTTCAGCTGGGGAAAGAATGCTCATGAGGCAGTTCACAATGCTGTTGTAATGGAAGAAGTGGCTAAAATGGCAATTCAGACTCATATCATTACAGGCGGTGCCAATAATGATGTAAATCAGTACCTGCTTGACAAGCACTTCATGAGAAAACACGGTGCAAATGCCTATTACGGACAGAAGTAACCTTATAGGATA
>JAQSXC010000184.1 GCA_029266335.1 Eubacterium sp.
GGAATAGACTGTAGCGCAGCCAGATAAATAAGCATCCAGTAACCAACCCATTGCCAGTTATTTGCAATAACCAATCCTCTTAAAACTGTTTCTTCCCGGCCAAACAACAGGAAATTAATATTTGTTCCCAGAAGGTCGTTAAGCGTCGGAAGTACATTATTGTACATTTTAGACCAGATAAATCCTACTACTACAGCACTGATAAGGCAGGGAATAAACAATATACTTCTATATAATTTCTTACACTTGATTTCTCCATCCAATATCACAGCGAAGCCTAATGCCAATACATTCTGTACAACGGTATTAACTACTGTAAATTTAATAGTAAAAATCCACGCATCACGTACAAATGGATCCGAAAACAACATTTTATAATTGTCCAAGCCAACAAAATCCTTATTAGGCGATATACCATTCCAACTGGTCAGAGAATACCTGAATGCCAGTATCAAGGGAACTATCAGACCAATTGTAAAAATAATCATTCCGGGCAGAACCAGAGAAACGTATTGTGCGAACATTTTTTTGCTTTGTAGATTTCTTCTCATAATCATGACCCCTTTTTAGAATAAATCCTGGTTTTATTGCAAACGACTTCGCCATGGACGTTACTTTCCCTAACGAAGTCGTTTGTCAGTAAGTATTATTTAATCACATGCCTTAATTCTGATTTTAGCCCTTACTATTGGCTTTTCTTGAATCAGCTGCCTTAAGAGCTGCATCCAATGATGTTTTGCCCTGCAACCAGGTAGCTATGTCCTTTGCATTTTCTTCCTGGAAGCCACCCCAGGTAAGCTGGGTATTGCCTGTATTTGCATCCACGATATTACCTGCTGCTGCGTACTTATCAATGTCTGATTGGCTTGGATTCGGGAAGGTAGGAGTTATACCTTTTATCATTGGAGCTGTCTTTGTAAAGTTATAGATCTCAAGTGCAAGGTCTTTATCACTTGTAATGACATCAAATACTTTGTCTATTGCATCCTGATTTTCTGAGTTTGCACTCTTCATAAAAGTTATGTTTGGTTCAAATATGAGCCTGGCATCCCCTGTTTTGTTCGGGAATGGGAACACACCGAAGTCTGCATCCTTATCTACATCAAGGAAGTTTTGTATTGACCAGGAACCTGAAACCTTCATTGCCGCTTTACCGGTTATAAGTCTCTTGTCACATTCTGTCTGCTCAAGTGAGAATGTTTCTTTAGTCCATGTATTATCATATAATAACTTTACATTTTCATAGGATGCGCGGTATTCCGGTGATTTTTCAAAGGTAACCTCTCCTGCACGTAATTTGTCACCCCATTTTGGTTCCTTGTTGAATACATCGTTAATGGCAAACTGCATGGTGATGTTTCCGATACTCCATGTATCAAGGAAGTGAGTAGCAAATGGTGTAATGTTTAAGGATTTCAATTTTTGTATTACAGCGTTTAACTCATCCATGGTTTTTGGTACTTCTATATTATTATCCTTGAATATTTTTCTGTTGTAATATACGCCCTGATACAGAGCATTATAAACTAACCCTTCAACCTTTCCATCAACAGTAACACCTGGAATAGCTGCTTCCATTACATTGTTTATATAAGGCTTACCCTTCATATCTCCAAGAAGTCCCTTTGAACCATATGTAGCCACATCCTGAGCCTTACCTACCATTATGTCCGGAAGTCCTGACTGCATGTACTGCTGCATCTTGGCGTTGAAATCCTGTCCCCAGCCTACACATTCCCATTCAAGAGTAATGTTGGGATATTTCTTGGCAAGAGCCTTGTCGATCATATCCTCAATTCCAGTATCAGTAGTTGATTGACCAGCCAGGACCTTCAGGGTTACTTCCTGATCTGCAACTGCTGATGAGGATTCTGATGCAACATTTGTTGATACTGATGCAGAACCCGTTGAAGTGCTGACATCACCTGAGGAATTACTGCCGCAGCCTGCAAATAACGATGCCATCATCACTGATGAAAGAACTAAAGCCGAAACTTTTTTCATTTTCATAGGTTTTATCTCCTTTTGTTTGGTATAGTCACATTATAGCAAAGCTCGTTTTTGAACAAGTAGGACTATATGGGAAAAATGAGTTACACAAAATTGGAATTTTTAAAGACTACTTTTTAGACTTTTCTTGAAGGATTCCTTTATAATCTCTCGGACTTTTGCCTGTTATTTTTCTGAATACCCTATTAAAATAAGCATAGTCGTCATAGCCTACCAGAGAGGATATGTCTGTAAGTGTTGCACTATTTTCAGCAATCATTTCTTTTGCTTTGTCGATCCTTTTCCTGGCGATATACAACATAAGATTTTCGCTTGTTTCATGCTTAAAAACCTTTGATAAATAAGACCTGTCAACCAGAAACTGCTTGGCCAGAGACGTTAGTGACAGATCTTCAAAGTAATTCTCCGAGATATACCTTTTAATGGAATTAACTGTTTTTTTAATATTATCATTTGAGCAGTATAAGTCGTTTTCCTTAAGAGCTGTGTCTATTAATTGATCCAGAATACTGCACACCTCAGGCAGCTCAAATTTCTCAATGGATAGATTGAGTAACTCCAGAAGTGTTTCACTTTCCAATATTTCAGAGGGTGTATTATTTCCGGTAGAATAATTAACTATCAACCAGGCAATCTTGTCTATAGTCTGCTTTACTTCCAAAAATAGAAAGTCCCTTTTATCAAAATGTTGAAGTGCCATCTGATCATATATAATGGCCCGTAAAATTTTCTTATTGTTATTTTGTACTGCATAGATGATTTGATTTTCCTGTTCTGCGGTTAGATACTTTACCATTGGCATTTTCTCAACCTGAGCTGCATCTATCTTATAATTACCTAGTTTAAATTTTCTGGTCATCATGGCGATCAGGGTTTCATTATAAGCTTCACGGATATTATCAAGTGAGAAATGACTCCCGCTAATGGCTATACTGATATAATTCTCAGTATAGGCCTGCAGTTCGTTAATTATTATGTCACATAATATTTCAATTTCCTTGTTATTTTTATCAATAACAACGGCTACATACTCATTGGGAACATATGTATTATTAAAGACTATGGAATAATTATCACTAATGATTTCGCTTATCCTGTTCTTAATTTTAAAGGAAATAGTATTTGAATTTGTAATTGATAATCTTTTCATTATATTGTATATGCTGTCAGTTTTGATTAAAATCAGATTAAACTTTGCAAAATTCAGTTCTATTTCCAATAACCTTACATTAGTAACACTGTGTACAGTCCTTTTCTCGTCGCCATCAATAAGGTCACTCATTTCCTTATCAAAAATAATAGAAGAAGCTGCAATAAGTTTGTCATTGCTTTCTTGCATTTCAACTGACTTTTGTCTTTTATTGTCAATTAATTTAATGGCTTTGGCCAGTAAATTTTCCAGATCAGTCTGACTTATAGGCTTTAAAATATAATCTATCGCCCCCTCCAGCAATGCTTCTCTTACATAATCAAAATCGCTGTAGCCGCTCAATACAAAGATAATAATTTCCGGATGTATTACCCTCACTTTTTTAATAAGCTCTATCCCGTTCATAAAGGGCATATTAATGTCTGTAATTAAAATGTCAGGACGCTCGTCATAAATCTTTATAAGTGCATCCTCACCATTCTCAGCCAAATCAACACAATCTATCCCTAATCCACATGAGCTGACAAGCAGTTTTAAATTTTCTCTGGTCCAAATTTCATCATCAACTATTGTTATTTTGTAATTATGAATACTCATTTTGCCTCCTTCAGTTCTTCAGTTTTAGTATGGGGTATATACAGCGTAACTGTACTCCCTTCACCATTTTGACTAAAAACTTTAACTCCGTAAGCCGATCCGAATAATATCTTAACCCTTGAATTAATGTTACTTATACCTATGGAAGACTTCTTTTCCAATGCATCAAATTTAGGGTTTCCCAGCTGACTGTTTATTTGATCTGCGTCCATACCAATACCGTTATCACTGACTGAAATTACAATGTTGCTATCATTATCAATTTGACCATGTATGCTTATTTTTTTATTCCCTCTTTTATTTCTCAAACCATGCTGAATAGAGTTTTCCACCAGGGGTTGAATTGAAATTCTGGGAATACTTTCTTTCAACAGACTGTTATCAATGTCTATCTCAAAACTTATTGTATTATTTTCCCTGATATTCATAATGTAGATATAGTTCTTTAAATGCTTAATTTCGTCCTCGATTGTAGATAAAGGCTCCTGCATATCCAGACTGTATCTGAATAGATTTGACAAAGCCTTGCATAATGTACTTACAGTGTAACAGTTCTGTGATGTGGCTATCCCGCTCATTGTTTCCAGAGTATTGTACAAAAAGTGGGGATTGACCTGAGCTTGAAGAGCTTTATATTTGGCATTGTTAATTTCAATTTGAGACTGGTATTCCTCAAAAATCAATGTTTCAATAGTATCCAGCATATTATTGAAATTTTCACCCAGTTTACCGATTTCATCATTTTTAAGCTTCTCTACTCTGAGTGAAGTATCACCATCTTTTATTTTAGTAATAGTCTCAACCATATTGGTAAGAGGATTGGTAATGGTTCTGGTCAATAAAATAGACGAGACAGCGAATACAAAAATTAAAAGTATTGCAATAATGAAAAGGTTTCTTGTTAATACCTGCTGATTTGCCTCCAGGAGCTTTTGCGGAGTGAGAGAAAATGCTATAAAGTTATATTTTTGATTGGGTATTGAGAAAAACTCACTTCCATTTGTCACAATATTGTTCTTTATTAATAAGGAATTATTCTTTGTAAGATCCACTATATGGTGGTAATATGCTTCTTGCTTTTCAGTCATATTGCCGATCTTAATTATTGGCCTGTCGCCCTTTGCTTGTAGCCATACAATCTGATCATTCGAATAAACCGATTTACCAATAATTTTGTTTATTGTTTTTGGGTCTATGTCACAAACAATATAACCTATGGTTTTTGATGCATTGTTATACAATATCTTGAAGACAAATCTTATGATATCTTCCTTTCTGTTTACGTTATAATAGCTGGATATAAGCATATTTCTATTATCAGATTTAACATAATTATCAACTATTCCTGCATTATTTGCAGTTACATCATTAAATATATCTGCGGGGTATGAATACTTCGGGCTGTATGAGGCTCTATATGTACTGATAATCTCATTATCGGTATTATAAATATAAAAAGCTTTCACATTAAAGGTTTTATTAAATACAGAAATTGCCATATGGTGAGAGAGATTATAGTTTAATTCATTTCCGTATTTATCTCTCAAATCATTCAGTGGCATATTTTTTGCAAGATCAGATATAAACTTTTCCTGGTTATATACTGTCACCATCCTGTCTTCGACGGATTTAACAAATTCGGAGATATCGTCCTGCATGTTGGCCATTGAATTAATACTTGCATCCCGTGCCTGAATATAGATTTGTTTGGAAGAAGAGTACTCAAAGAAAATAGTCTGAACAATGAGAGCCAACAAGGTACTTATTGTACAAAGCAACATTATTTTCATTCTCATACTGATAGAAAAATACTTTTGTTTCATATAATCTACCCCAACCTTTGAACAGTATTTCAGTAAATGTGCTTGATATATAAAGCTTAATTGCTGCATGTAACATTAGTTCTTTTGGGGAAGGAAGCACATTCAGAATATTGTATTATATTTTATGTAATACAATTAAAAGCTGCCTGGACCATGACTTTTAGTATTTTCATTCTATGTTCTTATGTTAACATGCCCTTACATTATACCACTGAAGACCGGTAAATATAAAAAAAGACCATTATTTCTTATATAGAAATTATATCAGTCATTAAATTTTTATAAGTAGGATTTTATTGGATTTTTTAGTATTAATATATTGAAAAGAATGGAACCATATTATTGCATCTGCAATATAATTAACTGAAATTGCCTGACTTTTGGTATACTAAATAATAAAACAAATTATTTTTTAAGTTACATAAAAGAGACATATTTTTATTTTGAGAGGAAGTATTCTATGTCACAATTCAAGGATAAAACCGTAATAGTTACAGGAGGCGGACAGGGTATCGGACGAGTTGCAGCCCTTACCTTTGCACGTGAAGGTGCTAATGTTGTTATAGCGGATATTGATGAAGAGGCCGGTGTTGAAAATCAAAGACATATTTTGAGCCTAGGTTATGAGGCATATTTTATTAAAACCGATGTCTCTGACAGTACTTCTGTACAGGTCATGGTAAATGAAACCTTAAAAAAATACAAGGGGATCCATATATTGGTCAATAATGCTGCTGTCTCCGGTTTTGGAAACATATTTGAAATGTCAACCGGAGATTGGGACAGGGCAATAGGTGTGAACCTTTCAGGAATGTACTACTGTGCCAAATTCTGTGCTCCCATTATGCGTGACCAGGGCTTCGGGAATATCATAAATATGGCCTCAACCCGGGCATTCATGTCTGAGCCTGATACCGAAGCCTATTCGGCCTCCAAGGGCGGCATAATAGCTTTGACCCACTCTCTGGCTATCTCTCTGGGTCAATACGGCATCAGGGTTAATTCCATCAGCCCCGGTTGGATAGACGTATCCTCCTGGAAGAAAGCTTCACTGGCAAAACAGGATACACTTTCGGAGCAGGATCACAAGCAGCATCCCGCAGGCCGCGTTGGAATTCCTGACGATATCGCCCAGGTTTGTTTATTTCTTGCCTCAGATAAATCAGGTTTTATTACCGGCGAAAATCTGACAGTGGATGGCGGCATGACAAAGAAAATGATATATTGCTAGTTTAAGGAGAGGCGTTTTTGCACGGTTAACCTTCAACAGGAAATACTTTGTCATTAGCAGATACCAGCGCTTTGTAATACTTTGTCGGAGAAGCTCCGAACATTTTTGAAAAAGCTCTTACAAAGCTGGAATAATCATTAAACCCGCATTGAACGGCTGCCTCCGAAGGGGCCGTTCCTGCTTTAATAAGTTCAGCACTTTTTTGCATTCTTTTATTGTTTACGTAGCTGTGTATCGAATAACCGGTATTTGATTTGAACTTATGCATAAGATAATATTTATTTATATAAAACATTGCAGCCAGACTTGAGATACTCAAATCCTCATCAAGGTTTGAATTTATATATTGGATTACCTTCTGAATTTGTTCATCATATTCAACTTCAATACGCTCAGCATGTTTATCCGGTTTAAGCTGGAGTCTGTTTACATATACCATAAATTGCACGAACAAGGCATTCCCCAGTATTACCGAGCCAAACTGCTTATTCCTGATTTCGCTTTCAATTCTGGAGAGAATTGCTTTAATCGAGTTCAGTGAATTCTCTCCCAACCTGACAATATGCCTGTCTTCTCTGGCTACATTAAAGCAGGTCAGAAGATCATTTTCTGTATTTCCATGCTCCTCAAGAAAAGCATTATTAATCCAGATAACAATTCTTTCATACTCCTCATCAGGGGCTATAATAGGCCTGTGAACCTGGTTTCCAGGGACAAAAAGTACATCCCAGGGTTTAAGTTTATAGGATTTACCTTCAATATTGTATACTACGTTTCCATCAATAAAGATTATTATTTTATTAAAATCGTGATAATGATGTTCAAACTGTATATTCTGTTTATCTTTCAGGTGAAAAAATTTAAAATCATTATGTAAATATCCACGCTTTATTCCCTGTTGCATACTGATTCTCCATTCTGTAAATTATCCCATTTTAAGACTGCTTTTGATTTTTAATCATGCTTTAATTCTATTATATGTTTGAAAATAAATAAATGGTAAAATAGCAGCTTTTGCAATTTTTTTAACATTTAATGCAATAAAGTTTGCGAAAACTTAGAATATAATGTTAATGTAAAAACAATTTCTACTTGGAGGCAGCTATGAAAATCATCACCAGGAATAACGCTCAGTTTTTTTTACTATTGAATGCCCTGTTCTGGGGTTCATCCTACATATGGCAAAAAATGCTGTTAAGTTTCCTACCTTCGTTCTCAATTTTGTTTATCTGCGCTGCAATAGGTTTAGCTGCAACCGGCCTGATTTTCAGAAAGCAGCTGAATAATTTCAGCAAAAAAATTATAGTTATCAGTATGTTGATCAGTCTTGTATCGGTTATCAGCAACACCTTCTGCATGCTGGCCCTGAAAAGAACCTCCGGTTCAAATACAGCTTTTATAGTTCAGCTGTCCATAGTTATAACACCAATGATTATGGCAATACTTGAAAAAAAATCACCCCCGGCAAAAACCATTATTTTAGCCATTTCTGCAATGGCCGGGATTTATTTGATTACCTGTGCCGGAAAAGGTTTGAATATTAATCTGGGAGATGTATTCGCTTTATGTAATGCAGTATTCTTTTCATTATTTCTGGCTTTGCAGAAAAAGTTTTCCCAGAAAATAAATCCAATACAGTTTACATTCATACAACATGCTACAAATCTTGTAATGTTCCTGGGATTGGCAATGATATTCGAAACAGGAAGCATCTCATTCGGCAATGCAATGAATCCTATATTCTTCCTGCTTATTGGTCTGAACGCAATGGTAACAATTTTTACAGCTTTATTCCAAAGCTCAGCTATAAAATATGTAAGACCGGAAAATGCAACAATACTATATGCCTTCGAACCTGTTACAACAGCTCTGCTGGGAGCGATTCTTCTTGGAGAACACTTTTCAGGAGTTGCATCCATTGCAGGTTGTGTAGTTATCCTGCTGACTGTTATTGTATCAGCTGTAAAGCCTCCACGCTTTATAGTCAAGAAATGGATTAAATTAAGAATTTCTTCAAATACAAGAGTATAACGAGGCAATGATGTCCCCTCCTTTATAGGTGCATCTGCCTTCCCTGGACAATAAAAAAACACGTATGTTTACAACTGATGTATACATACGTGTTTTT
>JAQSXC010000185.1 GCA_029266335.1 Eubacterium sp.
AATTTACTATATATTTTATTGAATCGATACATTATATATAATAAGGATATCAATTAAATTCTTACGAACTGGAAAGGTTAATCATTTTTAAGATGAAGCTGACTTATAAGAATACACTCCATGCATGCTATTTCGGTTATATAACCCAGGCCATTGTCAATAATCTGGCGCCACTGCTGTTTATAGTTTTTCAGAACAATTTTAAAATTTCCTTTGAAATGATTGGAAGGCTGATTTTAATAAACTTTGGCACACAGCTTATTGTAGATGCTTTAGCTGTAAAGTTTGTAGACAGAATAGGCTACCGTATATCAATCGTTACGGCACATGTATTCAGTGCGGCCGGCCTGATAGCACTGGGGATACTCCCGAATATAATGCCTTCGCCCTACACCGGCTTAATAATTTCTGTTATTATATATGCTGTTGGAGGCGGACTTATAGAGGTACTGGTCAGTCCTATTGTAGACTCACTTCCTGGTGAGGCAAAAGCTTCGGCAATGAGCCTCCTGCACTCATTTTATTCCTGGGGGCAGGTTGGGGTAGTGGCTGTAACCACAATACTTTTAAAAATTATCGGGAGCAATATCTGGTATGTGTTGCCGGTTTTGTGGTCTCTGATACCCATATACAATATGATAAGGTTTATGAGGGTTCCACTGGTACCGGCTATGCCCGAACATGAGAAAATACCTGTAAGAGAGCTGCTGAATTCACGTCTATTTATAACTGCCATGCTTCTGATGTTGTGTGCCGGAGCCTCTGAACAGGCTATGTCCCAGTGGGCATCCCTTTTTGCTGAAAAAGGCCTTCAGGTGCCCAAGGTCATGGGGGATCTTCTGGGACCCTGCCTTTTTGCAGTACTTATGGGCATAGGCAGGACAATATACGGAATATGGGGACACCGGATTCATCTTGGAAAAGCACTCCTGGCCAGTGCTGCACTTTGTGTTGCCTGCTACCTTGTAACAGTGTTTGTACAAATACCTGTTATTTCGCTTTTGAGCTGTGCAGCCTGCGGTTTTGCAGTAAGCCTGATGTGGCCCGGAGTGTTCAGCCTGACTGCTGAACGCTATCCAAAAGGCGGAACAGCTATGTTCGGTATACTGGCAATATTCGGTGATCTGGGCTGCTCCTTCGGACCATGGCTTGCCGGTCTGGTTTCCGACTATTCACAGAAATCTGTAAAACTATTGAACCTTGGAGCAGCTTATGGACTGCGTCCTGAACAGCTGGGGTTGAAATCGGGTATGTTGATTGCCACGGTTTTTCCGCTTATAATGATTTTAGGAATATTGGGTTTTAAGCAAAAAGACTATTCAAAATAAATTTACAATATGTATTGTAGTAAAAAAATGTGTTATAGTGTATAATTTTAATATATTGTGAATTGATTGGAAAAATTTTCACATATGACGGAGGTAAATATGTCTGTTAAACTATTTCAGACTCTATCTGATAAGTATAGCGAAATAATAAATAAAGAAGTTGGCGTAACTGACGACAGCGGAGTTATCATAGCCCATTCAAATTTTCAGATGATTGGACAGCAGGATCCCAATGCAGCAGCTTTTCTGCAGGAAAAGAACCTTCAGGATACTATAAACGGAAGGATATATTATAAGGTTATAGTAAAAAGCAAGGTTGAGTTTGTCACCTTTATACAGTCAACTGAACCGCAGGATATCAAATACCTTGAATTATTTACATTAAATATATTGAATTTAAAGAGTTATTACGATGAAAAGTATGACAAAAATACTTTCATTAAAAATATCATAGTAGAGAATATTCTGCCGGGTGACATTCTGGTAAGATCAAAGGAGCTTCACATCGATTATAACGCAATGAGAGTTGTGTTTCTAATTAATGCAACCAGTGAGAGGGACATACACGTTCACGAAGTCATTGAGAGCCTGTTCCCAAATAAAGGTAGGGATTTTGTAGTTGTAATAGATAATGACAATGTTGTTCTGGTAAAAGAAGTAAAGAGTAAGGATGACTACAAGGAAGTATACAAGATAGCAAGAATAATTGTCGACACCTTGAATGCCGAGCTAATGGTAAAAGCATCCATAGGAATAGGAACCATAATCAGCAATTTGAAGGATATTACCAAGTCATACAAGGAAGCTCAGATGTCCATGATAATAGGTAATATTTTTGGTGGAGAAAAGAATATCTACGATTATAACAATCTTGGAATAGGTCGTTTGGTTTATCATATTCCGACTTCCCTTTGCCAGCTGTTTTTGGATGAAGTGTTCAGGGACAATTCTGCAGATTCGCTGGACAATGAGACCATGCTTACAATACAAAAGTTCTTTGAAAACAATCTGAATGTGAGTGAAACTGCCAGACAGCTTTATATCCATAGAAATACACTTGTTTACAGGCTGGAGAAAATAAAGAGATTGACCGGTTTGGAACTTACCAGCTTTGATGATGCTGTTATCTTCAAACTGGCTATATTAGTAAAAAAATACCTGGCTAATATAAATGATTAAAAGATAGGGGTTATCCAATTGGTTGAATTTATAGATGTAAGTAAAAAGTATCCCAATGGGACAGTCGCTTTAAAAGGCATAAATCTTAAAATAAACAAGGGAGACTTTGCGTTTATAGTAGGGACAAGCGGTTCCGGAAAATCAACATTATTAAAGCTGCTGATGAAGGAGGAAACTGCTACCGAAGGTGAGGTAATGGTAAACGGCTATCAGTTATCCACTCTTGAGAGCAAGCAGATTCCTTATTTACGCAGGGGTATGGGAATGGTTTTTCAGGACTTCCGGCTGCTTCCCAATAAAACTGTTTATGAGAATGTTGCTTTTGCAATGGAAATTACAGAATGCCTTCCAAGAGAAATCCGCAGGCAGGTACCCATGTCACTTGCTCTGGTTGGATTGAGCCGGAAGGCCAATGCTTATCCTCACCAGTTGTCCGGAGGTGAACAGCAGCGTGTAGCCATAGCCAGATCACTGGTGAATAACCCGGCTCTATTAATTGCTGATGAACCTACAGGAAATCTTGATCCCGAAAACTCCTGGGAAATAGTAAAACTTCTTTCAGAGGTAAACCAAAGAGGAACCACTGTAATAGTTGCTACACATGAAAAAAGTATAGTTGATGCCATGAAGAAAAGGGTTGTTGCCATCGATAAGGGTAAGATCATCAGGGATCAGCAGAAAGGGCTTTACGGGGATGAAGATTCGGAGTATAAGATATATTCTTAAAGAAAGTTTTTTAAATGCCTATAGAAATAGATTAATGTCACTGGCTTCAATAAGTATAATAAGTGCTGCATTGATTTTATTCGGAGTATTTTATCTGATATTGGTAAATTTAAATCACAATTTGGATTTATTGTATGAAAAGCCTCAAATGCAGGTTTATTGCCTGCCGGAACTGACTGACCAACAGGTTGAGGCAGTCAAAACAGAAATATCGGGAAATAAACTTATAGAAAGTTTTGATGAAGTATCGAAGAAGGAAGCATTTGAACAATTAAAAAAATACCTTGAGTCTGATAAAAAGGAGCTCGGTGGTGCCGATATACTGGACGGTTATGATGAAAGCTTTATGTTTGTTTCTTTCATAATCAAGGTAAAGGATCCTATGGACAGCAACAAAGTGGCCAAGGAGCTTGAGGCATTGGCGGGAGTTGACAACGTAAAATACTCGCAGCAGATCATTGATATGATACTGAAAGTATCCAACTGGGTCAAAATTGTTAGTTTTGTACTCATAGGCTTGCTGGTGATAATATCCCTGTTTATAATCTCAAATACCATAAAGCTTACAGTTTTTGCCCGGCGTAAGGAAATAAATATAATGAAATACATAGGTGCAACCGATTGGTTTATTAGATGGCCCTTTGTTTTTGAAGGAATATTGATAGGTTTGCTGGGAGCTGTTATAGCATTTGTACTGGTTGCCTATTTATACAGCTTTGCTCAGCCAAAGCTGACCGAACAGTTCAAAAACGGTCTGGAGATGGTTCAGTTTAACGGGGTGTGGGGTACACTTGTTCTGATTTATGCAGGAATCAGCATTGTAATAGGTGCCTCTGGAAGTGTAATGTCAATTAGAAAACATTTACATGTTTAACTCAAAAACTTTAAAAAACAGATTTTATAATATATAATTATTTTGAAATAAATTTAAGCATATGATAACGGTGTGATTAAATAATAAAAATCCGTTTTAGGCGAGATATTTTTCGTCAAGACATAGCGGAGGAAGGCGCAATAATTGCTTTATTGCAACTGACGGCAAGGTTTCGTATTAGTGGAAAATAGCCGTCTTAAAATGGGGAAGTTATTATTTAAGCATGCCTGAATGTGGGGGGGAAAATGAAGAGACAATTATCAGTAGCGTTGGCGGCTATTTACATATTTTCATGCCTTATTATTCCGGCCAATGCATCAACCTTGGACAAAACTAAACAACAGCAGAAGAGTGTGAATAGTGAGATCAAGAAAATAGCCGACGAAAAAAAAGCTGCCTCGGATCATTTGAAACAGACCACCGAAGACAAGAAATACTACGATTCATTAGCCAGTAAAGAGCAGCAGAATTTAACTCACAAATCTCAGGAAGTTACAGCAGTAAAGTCTGATATAGAACAAATCAGCAAAGAAATTGATGATATTGAGACTAATTATGAAAAAAAGACAGAGCTTTTTAAAACAAGAATGAGAGTATTGTATCAGAATATGAACCAGTCTTCTCTTGAAATGTTTGTTGAGTCAAAAAGCTTCAGTGAATTTTATTCAAGAGTTGAACTCATGTCTTTAGTCAAGAAAAATGATGAAAAGCTCATTCAGGAAATATCCATGAGCAAAGAAAATACCGAGCTTCAAAAACAGACTAAGATGCTGGAGCTTGACAAAAAAGTTACTCAGTTGAAAAATCTTAATGTCAAGGTTTCAGATCTGAAAACCTCCAGAGCAAAGGCGGAGTCTGAAATAGAACTTACAAAATCAAGACTTAAAGAGCTTGAGAAAAAAGAAGACGATATGATTGCCTTATCCAAGCAATTGGAAAAGAAAATTGCCGACCTTATGGATGCCAATGCCAAATATGCCGGTGGTGTGATGAAATGGCCCACTCCCGGATATACCAGAGTATCCTCGCCTTATGGTATGAGAATTCACCCTATATACAAGGTAAAAAAGATGCATACGGGTATAGATATTGATGCTCCATCCGGTGCCAAAATCATTGCTGCTAATAGCGGCAAGGTAATCATGGCGGGATGGAACGGCGGATACGGCAACTGTGTCATCATAGATCATGGGGGCGGGTTGGCTACATTGTATGCACATCAGAGCAAGATTCTGGTCAGTGTAGGTGATAAGGTAGAACGGGGAGAAACTATCGGCAAGGTTGGAAGTACAGGCTTATCAACCGGACCGCATTTACATTTTGAAGTTAGAAAGAATGGTCAGACTGTAAATCCTAAAAACTACGTTTAATTTATTAATACAACTTTATAGTTAATTTAAACCCGCATACAAAAATGCGGGTTTAATATTATGCATTTAAGCATATCAATATATATAACTATTTTTGCGTTTGATTATTGTTTTATAGGGACTATAGTTTTATTATTTGCTGTTGATACTAATAAGAGATAAGAGGTGTATTATATTGAATTTTGAAAAAAAAGATTCCAGACAGCTGGCCGGTGTTATTGCAATGACTGCTATCGTTTGTTTTACCATATCGGCTCTGGTTTTTCTCGCACTGACATACGTAAACGGAAAATATTCTTTGTCTTTTGAAAAAAGCAACGTTACCAGAACATCTGTACTGAAGTTCAATGAAGCAAGAAGTATTCTCCAGAAATCATATTATGAAGAAATTGATACAAATAAACTGCTTGAAGGTGCTATTGCAGGTATGGCTGATTCATTGAAGGATCCCTATACTGTATATTATAATAAAGAGCAAATGAAAATGTTTACCGATATGCAGAGAAAAACCGAAGATGAGTATGTGGGGGTAGGGTTGCCTATAATACTTGATAAGAATGGCATTATAACTGTTCTGGAGCCTTTTGACGACTCCCCGGCAAAAGCAGCAGGAATAAAGCAGGGCGACAAGATTCTCAAGATTGATGGCAAGGATATTACCGGAATAAAGGATGAAGCACTTGTAGCCAGTATGATTAAGGGGCAGGAAAACACCGAAACCGTATTGACCATACTCAGAGAATCGGAAAATAATACATTTGATGTACGGGTAGTCAGAAAAAAAATAAAGGCAAAACTGAACATAAGAAGTGAAATGCTTGAAAACAAGATAGGCTATATAAAAATAAAAATGTTTGATGAAAATATAAGCAAGAATTTTATAAATCAGGTTAACAAACTTGTGGACCAGGGCGCCAAATCCCTTATAATAGATGTCAGGGATAACCCGGGCGGCTTGTATAATGAGGTTGTTTCTCTGGCGGACAGGATACTTCCAAAAGGGACTATAGTCTATACAGAAGACAGGCAGGGCAAGAAGGTATATCAAAAGTCGGATGATACACAGCTGAACATTCCCATAGCAGTATTGACAAATGGGAACAGCGCAAGTGCTTCGGAAATACTGGCTGGTGCTGTAAAAGACTTTAAGAAAGGCATACTTATAGGGACCAAAACCTTTGGAAAGGGTTTGGTTCAATCAACCTACAGCTTTGACGACGGAACAGGCTTAAAAGTCACAATAGCAAGATACTTCACTCCATCCGGAGTATGTATCCATGGGGAAGGAATCAATCCGGATGTTGAAGTGAAACTGCCTGACAAGTACAAGGATACTCCTGCTTCTGCAATACCGAGAGAAGAAGATTTGCAGCTTCAAAAGGCCATTGATACATTAGAAAATAAATAAAATGGAATAAGCTCCGGCAGTATGGTTACTGCCGGATTTTTACTATAGAAAAGAAATACAATTTGTAAAGCAGGAAGTTTGGCAACAGAAACGATGGTAAAACATTGGGAAAAGATAAAAAAATTTTCACAAAAAACATAAATAATGTATAGAATATGTTAAAAATCCACATAATACCAGTAGGAGGTGTTTATGGTGGATGAAAATGAGAAATTGAAATATGAAATAGCGCAAGAGCTTGGATTAATCGAAAAAGTTAAGAAGTATGGCTGGAAGAGTCTTAGTCCCAAAGAAACCGGAAGGATAGGCGGACTGGTTAATAAGAGAAAAAAGACGCAGCTACAGGAGAGTCAGCAGATATGATTTGCTGGCTTTTTTTATCCTATAACTGAATTTATGTGATACAATAAAAATAAAAACCAAGGAAGTGTTTACAATTTACAATAATTTTGCTTACGTGTATGATAAATTAACTCTGGATATAGACTATTCAAAATGGGTTGACTACATAGAACAAATTGTTCTGAAATATAACCCTGATGCAAAAATGGTTCTGGAACTGGGATGTGGCACAGGAAGCTTCGGAATTGAAATGGCAAAAAGAGGATACGATATGATTTGCCTTGATTTGTCCAGTGACATGCTGGATTGTGCATCGGAAAAAGCAAAGACTGAAGAACTGGACATATTGTTTCTGAATCAGGATATGAGCAGCTTTGAGTTGTATGGGACAGTAGATGTTATAGTATGTCTGCTTGACAGCTTTAATTATCTGACAAAGCCGGAGCAGGTCCGGAAGCTGTTCAGACTTGTACATAATTATCTGAATCCGGGAGGATTGTTTATATTTGATATAAACACACAATATAAGTTTGAAAACACCTTATCGAACAATTTGTTCTACGAAATAGGAGAAGATGTAACATACATATGGGAGAACGAATATAACCCCAGAACAAGAAAAGCAAGATTTGACCTGACCTTCTTTGTAAAAGAGGGAAGTGTATATAAACGCTTTGATGAAACCCATTTTGAGAAGGCTTATACCAACGAGGAGATAATAAAGTTTGTAAGCGAATCGCATCTCAAATTATTGGCAGCGTATGACAATCTTAAATTCAAAAAACCATCAGTCAAGAGTCAAAGGAATTTTTATGTATGTAAAAAAGACTAAAATTGGTTCATTTTAAAAGAATAATTGTAATCCTTTGTGGTAAAATAATTCTACATTAACAACATCTTAAATATTAGTTGCCTGATTTTTATACTTTAAATATGATTTGACAGGTTAAACTATATATGTTAAACTTCTATATGTTGTTACAAATTAGCGACTCATGTCGCAGAAACAGTTTAGTTATATTTCAGGAGGAATTAATCAATGGAAAAGGGAAGAGTTAAATGGTTTAATGCAGAAAAAGGATTTGGATTTATCGAAAGAGATGGCGGAAATGACGTATTTGTTCATTTTTCAGCAATCACTATGGATGGATACAAAACACTTGAGGAAGGCTCAGAAGTTGTATTTGAAGTTGTTGAAGGAGCTAAGGGTCCTCAGGCTGCAAACGTTCAGAGAGCATAATATTTGCTTTTAAATATATACTCAAGTAGCCATTACCACCCCGATATATTTTAAATATATCGGGGTTTTCAATATCTGGGTATAATTTAATAATAACTTCCACATTTTAATACGGCTATTTTCCGCCAATACGACATTGTCGTCAATTGCAATAAAGCAATTATGGCGCATTCCTCCGCCTTGTCTTGACGAAAAATATCTCGACTTAAAGCGGAGTTTTATTATTTAATCATACCCTCTATTAACAATGTACAATACGTTTTTGAGTGGCGAATTTACCCTGCGGCTGCGTTGAAGCCGCTTGCAAGGCACAAAGCCTTTCTTCGCGTCTTCGCCTTGTCGCAAGCCAAATTCTCTCGCTCAAAAATCACCGACCTCACGCCGAGA
>JAQSXC010000186.1 GCA_029266335.1 Eubacterium sp.
GTCTCCAGAACTAATGTATATAAATACGGCTCCTCTGCAGACCACAAATGAGGGTTTTCAACAATAGCAGACGAAAAGGCGGTAAATTTAGGCTCCAGATAGACGCCGTATTTGGCATAGGGTTTACTTTGGAAAACAGTCACAATTTCTTTTTCAGCGTTATATAGACTCAATTTAACATGACATTCTCCATAACCACTTACTTTGTTGTTTGGCTGAAGAATTACTTTCAATTCAGCCTCTTTAAAATTGTTGTCAGCAAACAGAGTTTCTACTTTGTAGTCAAGCAGCCGCTGTCTGGCCTTTGCATAAATTCTCACGTCCCGATAGATCCCTGACAAATGCCAGTAGTCCTGGTCTTCAAGATATGAACCGTCACAATATTGCAGCACCTTTACCGCCAGTTCATTTTTTCCCCTTTGAACAGCATATGTGATATCAAAGGACGCATCCAGCTTGCTGTCCTTTGAAAAGCCTATTTCGATACCATTGACCCAGAGGTAAAAACAGGACTCTACTCCTCCGAATTCTATAAACACATCTTTTCCGTCAAAATAGTCTGGTACTTCAAAAGTAGTACGGTAGCAGCCTGTCAGGTTTTTTTCTGGTACCAGGGGCGCATTGAGCTCCACCTGTCCTTCCGCTATCTCTATCTCATAGTGAGATCCGGCTCCCTCCCTCTTAAAGGGATATTTAATATTGGTATAAACCGGCTTGCCGTACCCATGCAGCTCCCAGTTTGAGGGCACAGGTATATCCTCCCAGCCCGAAGTATCATAATTTAATGCGTAGAAACCTTCGGGCGCCTGCCGGAGATTTTCGGCAAGCCTGAATTTCCAATTTCCGCTCAGGTTTTTAACGTATTTTGAGGCACATCGGTCACAGTTCACTGCCTGCTCGGCAGATTCGTAAGCTCCATAGGGAGAATGCATCGGATATCTGTTTATTTGTGTTACATACTGATTTTCCCATTCTCTGTTCATGTCCTGCTCCTTTTATCATATCTGGTATATAATGATGATTTTTTGCCAAGTCAAAAATACAATTGTATATGTGGACATTATATGATATTTTATAACCAAACAAAATATTTCTAATGGTCTTTATTTTGTCACTTTTGGTATAATCCCGGACTGAAAATGTGCCTGCCCGAAAGGATTAGGTTATGGAAAAAACAAAAAAAGATGTTGTTTACCGTTGTATAGGATCGGACCTGACAAATGGTATACTGGCCTGCGGCTTTATGCCTAAAGCAACAGCGGAACAATCACAGTACAATTTTATGATTGACTATTACAGCGGCTTCCTGTTATTATCCGGGAGCGGCCGCTATTGCATCCCGGACAGGGAAA
This sequence comes from Eubacterium sp., assembly GCA_029266335.1. GTDB lineage: Bacteria > Bacillota > Clostridia > Acetivibrionales > DSM-1351 > Ruminiclostridium. The sequence continues at coordinate 1,353 of JAQSXC010000186.1, forward strand.
TAATCCCCATTCGGGCAGGTGATTTTGTACAGCGCATACCGGGAGTCTGCCACTCAACAGAGATAACTCCCGACGGCAGCTGGGTTGAATTCTTTATCAGTTTCGGCCGTACCACCTACAATTACCTCTGCAGCCTAAACCTGCTGCCGGCTGATACCCCAGTAATTCATTCACACTTTGATGAAAACAGATTGCAGCAATTCTCCCGGTTTTTGCATCAATTAAAAACAGCAGAAGATAACGAGCTTCCTTTTTTATCTCTTAAAGCTCAGGAAACAGTGCTTTCCATTGTCAACCGTCCTTCTGAAACCTCCCCTGTCGATTCCGTGAGGGAGGCAATTGAGCAAGCCTGCCGCTTGCTCTCCTGTGACATTCATAAGGTGGTTTCACTTGAAGAAGCGGCTGCTGCTCTACACATGAGCTATGAGAACTTCCGCAAGCAGTTTCGTAAATATGTTGGTGTCTCACCTTTACAATACCGGATTGATCAAAAAATGAAACACGCCAAGCTAATGATTTTATCAGGTGTCTCTATTAAGGAAACAGCTCTGCTTACCGGCTATAGTGATGCTTATTCCTTCACTAAACAGTTTACCCGTTCGGTTGGCATCTCACCAGGCCGCTTTAAACAAAAGCCTTAAGTTCAATCTGCCGAGCCCGCTATCAATGAATTTAGTTTTCCTCAGTATTCAAATGTTTGCTTTTTTAGTTTTTTATATACAATTCTTTATTGTAAATTGACTAGGCAAATTTTCAATGCTATTCTACGAACAAATATGTACTCATCAAAGCAGAGTTCCAAGAAAAAGGAGTGGAAGTAACAAATGAAAAAGCAAGGTTTTAATCCGTATCTTCCGTCCTGGGAATATATTCCCGACGGTGAGCCCTATGTTTTTAATAACAGGGTTTATGTTTATGGCTCACATGACCGATTCAACGGATATGTATATTGTTTAAACGATTATGTCTGCTGGTCTGCACCGGTTGATGATCCCGGCAACTGGACATATGAAGGGGTTATTTACAAAAAGACTGATGATCCTCTCAATCCCGACGGCAGCATGTGCCTTTATGCCCCTGATATCACTGTTGGCCCCGACGGAAGGTATTATTTATACTATGTGCTGGACAAGGTTTCAATCGTGTCGGTTGCCGTCTGTGATACTCCTGCAGGTAAATATGAATTCTACGGATATGTCCACTATTCCGACGGGACCCGGTTGGGTGAAAGGCCGGATGATCAGCCTCAGTTTGATCCCGGAGTGCTTACCGAGGGTGATAGAACTTACCTGTACACAGGTTTTTGTGCAGTAGGCGATAAGTCAAGAAAAGGGCCCATGGCAACAGTGTTGGAACCGGATATGCTGACAATTGTTGAAGAACCGGTATTTCTGGCTCCAAGTGAGCCTTATAGCAAGGGCAGCGGCTATGAAGGTCATGAGTTTTTTGAAGCCCCTTCTATCAGGAAAAGAGGAGATACCTATTACTTTATCTATTCTTCGGTTGTATTTCATGAACTTTGTTATGCTACAAGCAAACATCCAACAAAGGATTTTAAATACAAGGGAGTTATTGTGAGCAACAGCGATCTGCATATTGATACCTGCAAGCCTGCCCAAAAACCTATGTTCTACGGCGGAAACAACCATGGCAGCATTGTTGATATTAAAGGGAAATGGTATATTTTTTACCACAGGCACACCAACGGAACAAATTTCAGCAGGCAGGGCTGCTGCGAGGGGATTGAATTTCTGGAGGACGGCACCATTCCCCAGGTAGAAATGACCTCCTGCGGCTGCAACGGCGGTCCGCTGGAAGGACGGGGCGAATATGCTGCCTACCTGGCCTGCAACCTATTTTGCGAGGAAGAGTCGTTGTATACCGACTGGACAGCCTCCTGGATGAACAATCAGTTCCCCAAGATAACTCAGGACGGAAGAGACGGAGACGAAGAAACAGGTTACATCGCCAATATGAAGGCTTCTGCCACAGCCGGCTTCAAATACTTTGACTGCAAGGGAATTAAAAAGGTTAAAATAAAGGTACGTGGATACTGCCGTGGCGACTTTGAAGTAAAAACCTCATGGGACGGTATAGCACTCGGAAAGATTCCTGTAGTTTTCACAAATGTGTGGAAGGAATATTCTGCTGATATTGCCATTCCTGACGGAATACAGGCATTGTATTTTACGTATACAGGCCAGGGGAGTGCAAGTCTGGCTTCATTTACATTGGAATAATTGTTTGCCTGAGTCCTGACCTCACTTAGAACGTATGGATGCACTAGGTATATGAGGGCCTGTTATCGGCTTTACCTTCGGTGCAATGCAATGTTTTAATGTAAATAATTATATGGTATTTATAATTCCAGTCAGGTCAGTTTACAAAGAACTGCAGGCAGACCGTAAAAAGGATTGCTGACACGCAAACGGCTGTATGCTCCCGGGAAGGGAGTATACAGCTTGCTTTGTTATTCCAGAACCTTCACGCTGAGCTGCTGATATGTAAGTTGACAAATGGTTCTTCAGCTGTTATTAAGAATTATTTATCTCACGTTTATTAATTACCTGGGCCAAAGCGATACCGGCAGTCAGAACTGCCGCGGCCAGCACAAAGATTACCTGTATGCTTCCAATAGAAAAACCGCCGGCAGAAGTGACCAAGCCCGGTGTAAACTTTATAAAGCAGGAGCCTGCCAGGGTTCCTGAAAATCCGAACATTCCGTTGACGGCTGAAGAAAACCCCATATATACCGTCTTGTTCTCAGCCGGTGCAAAATTATACTGTATATTGCTTATTGAAATATTTATTCCTGAAATAGCCGCCCCTCCTAAAATATGAGCAATGGGAAGCAGCACAAGAGCAGTATCGGCATCTGTCATAAACCATATAACATAGCATAAAGCCTGAATAAGCATCATTATTTTTAAAAGGTACATCCAGGACCTTTTATCGGCCAGCCGTCCCCAGAATCTCACAGATACAATGCTGGCAGCTGAGGACAGAACAAGCATAAGGGTTATATAGCCGTAGCCCAGCTCAAGCCTTGAAATCATATATACCGAGGTAAACGGGGCTGCCAGCTGGAACCCAACATTCCATATGAGCATAACAAAAACAATGCTCATATATTTCCTGTTTCGTAAGGGCAGCAGCATAACGTTCCTGATATTGATTTTCCTGACGGGTTGAGGATACGCAGGCTCCTTCATACTGGAAAACAGTATGAAATTGACAATTGCTGCAGCTATTACAAAAATATATATTATTAAAAAGCCTGAAAAGGGCTGCCCCGTTTTCTGAAACCTGTCCAGAACCTGTCCCATAAGCAGGGTTATACAGGTTACCACTCCCAATACAATAGATTCCCTCCGCCCGAAATAGGCGCCCCTGATGTCCCCGGGGGTAATGGCCAGAAGCCACGTCTGTGATGCAGGTATTGTAAAGGCCAGAAAAAGGTTTGATACCAGAAATGCAAATATCAATAAAGAAATTTTAATTGACGGCTCAACTCTTATCAGGGGTATAAAAATCATCAGCCCCAGCAAAAGTCTGCCGATAAGGCAGAATAGACAGGTAATCAGCTTTCTGTTGCGCATTTTTTCAAATGCAGCCGGAGAAAAGGCCGTAATTATTCCGGTTAAAACCGGTATGGCTGCTATGATTCCTGCTATTTCATCATTAGCTCCCAGGTATTTTGCAAAGCCTACCAAAAACGCACCGCTTGTTAAGGTGAGAATGCTTCTGGCAGTGCAACCCTCAAAAACCGAAATTCTCCTTGAAAGACTCATATCAGTATCGGTGAGGCTTCCGCCGTTAAAGTATATTTTTTTGACAATCCGGGATATATTCACAAAAGCCTCCGTTTGAGCAAAAAGCATATGCCTGAAATTTGCGGCTGAGCCACCTGCAAATTCAGGCATATAAATTAATAGTTCTGATAGTTAAATCAAATTCTTATTAGCATTATTCCACTACAACACCCTTTTTTAAAATAATGTTGGCGTAGAGGGCAGCCTCGCTTGTCGCAATAACTGCAAATGCACTTCTGGTTCTTTCATAGAAAGCAAATCTTTCTATGTTTTCTATCTTATTATTCCGTGGTTCATGCTTATTGATTATTTCCCTGTAAACATCCCAGATGGGTGTCTCCACAGTATCTCCCGGAACTACCTCCATAAGAGCCACAGGCTTTTCTACATATGGGTCAAGCGGGAAAAACTTCAGTATTGCATCCAAAATCTCAGGAACACCATGCCCATCCAGTCTTATTACTTTCTTTCCAAAGGTACCCGAAGGAAAATTTCCGTCGGCAATAACTATTTCATCACTATGCCCCATCTCCATGAGAATTTTGAGAAGTTCCGGGGTTAAGATCGAAGGAATTCCTTTTAACATATATCCTCCTTGCCGCCAAGCGGATAAAATTTTAGCTTATTTAATTTATTTGGCTATTTCACCGTTAAGGTCCCACAGATCGGTCCAGTCTTTAGCGCCATCCCACAGGAAAACCTGACCTTTTATCAGACGGCAGTTCTTATCCACGCCCTCGATTTTTTTCATTTCTTCTTCGGTCAGCGGGTCTTCAACCACACATCTGAGGTTGCTTGCATACTCATTTCTGTATATTGAGAACGGTATGGGAGTCTGTCCTCTCTGAACAGCCCATTTAATACATATAACAGCCGGATGGACATTGTGTGCCTTTGCTATTTCAACAATAACCGGTTCCTGTATATCTATGTAGTCCTCAGCTGTCTTGTCACGATCGGGTCTTGTGGGTGAACCTATAGGACAGAAGCCGATGGGCTGAATACCATGGTCAAGCACAAATTGGAATAATTCAGGCTGCTGGAAGCATGGATGGAGCTCCATCTCTATGGCAGCAGGCATGATAGTAGCATATTTTAACAATTCCTTTAATTTCGGCACAGTCATGTTGGAGGCTCCGATATGCTTTACATAACCGGCCTTCTGAAGTCTTTCCATCTGGTACCAGGTTTCTATGTACTGTTCAATTGAAAATGGCCTTGCATCTTTATTGTGATAGTCGGGTGCGGCTCCCTTCGGATGGAAATTTCTAAATGGCCAGTGCACAAAGTATAAATCTATATAGTCAAGACGCAAATCCTTCAAGGTTTTTGCACAGGACAGCATCACATCTCCTTTGCCGTGCATGTCATTCCATACCTTTGAGGTAATAAAGAGTTCCTCTCTTTTAATCCCCGAATTCATTATGTCTTCGAAAACTTCTCCGATCAAATGCTCGTTTCCGTATACCGCTGCACAGTCAAACAATCTGAAGCCTACTTTTGCCGCACCTTTTACTGCTGCCGCAATATCTTCAGCCGAAAATCTGTCCGAACCAAAGGTTCCCATGCCTATACCAGGCATCTTATCTCCTCCGCGCAGAACCCTCTGCGGAACCAAACCTGGATTGATTATATCGTTACTCATAATACGTCTCCTTTATAAATTAATTTTTTTTATTAATCCGGTTTATAACAACCGGTTTTTGCACTAATTAACTTCGGTGGCATACAAATAGTCGTCAATACAATTGACTACACGATCCTTCAAGAGGCTTTCAGGATCATTTGCCAGCTCTCCGTTCCTAACCTTCCTGTACTGTATAGGCATGTATTCACTCAGCAGAGAAAATGGAATTGTCACAGTTTTTAAGTTCTGAAGCAATCTGGTTACCGAGTTCTGAACATTGGCATCAGGCAGGTAATACCTGCACCTGTCGGAAAAACTGTATTTTCTGGCAAACCTTATTTTGGATCCGCTGCCATGGTAATGCTTTCTCCAGTTTTCCGGGTTCTGGAGCATGGCTTCATCAAATACATTAATAAGATTTGACAGGTGCATGTCAGGCTCGTATTTAAAAAGCTCTTCTTCTATCATGCTAAGAGCAAACAAGCCTTCTCTCAACGCAAAGGTCAGAGCAGGTCCCACCTTCAGAATGGCTATTCCGTCCTCCACCATTTCCTTAAGAGCTACGGGAGTCTGATAGTCTGTAGAATGCCCTTCAAAAACCAGATTAGGGTACTTTTTTAAAGCCTGACACAGCTCTTTTGCCGCTTCACGGTTATACTCATGTATTGTTTCATCTCCAAATTCAACCCCCGGCTGTACCACAACTGCAATAACATTTTCCCAGGCCTTTTGCAGCCCCAGCTTGTAGAAGGCCTGCCGGAAGGTTTCAACGGTGGCTTCAAAATCGCTTACTCCGGTAACCTGGATACCCTCTTCCTCTTCCTGGCTTCCCCCGGGTATGGGCACTTCACTGCCTACAATATATACCGGCTGCAAAACATTTTTATCCCTTTTCAAAAGCTCGGCATACGCATCCTCTGCCACCTTGCAGAGAACCGCTCCCCGCTCGGCTATAACACCTGTATCCAGCTTTTCATTAATATTGTCATCCGCAAGGTGCATGCTGGTGTCTATGTGTATCTTTGTAAAACCTGCCAGAACATACTGTTTTAGTAATTCGCAGGATTTTTCCATAGCTGTGCCGGACTTTTCATTTTTCCAGGTTAGAGGTCCCAGGTGATCTCCTCCAAGTATGAGCTTTTCAAACGGAAATTTAATCTTTTGGGCAATTTTGAAAACAAATGCTTTGAAATCCTCAGGCTTCATGCCGGTGTAGCCTCCAAACTGGTTTACCTGATTTGCAGTTGCTTCAATCAGCACTAACCCTCCGGTTTTCAGCGCTCTTTCCATTGCAGCCTCAATTACGTATTCATTTGCACTGCAGGCCGAATATATTCCTGCCGGAATTCCCTGCTTCTGTTTTAATACCAAATCCTTTAACGGGTGCAAACCTGTCATTGTCATTTCCCCCTCCTATTCATTTACTATAAGTACTTTTCCCTTGACGGTTCCAGGGATCTTGAACATATCAAAACCATCCTTGATGTTACTGAGCGGAACTTTTTTGAATATAAAGCTTTCATCAAATTTTAAGGCTCCCGTTGAAAAATAGTGAGCGGTCAGCTCCCACTCCCTGCCAGGGAAGGGTGCGCTGTAAGACATCCATGAGCCGGTGAGCCTGAACTCCTTCCGGTTCATATTTTCAAACAGACGGGGAGTAAATACCAGATCCCTTGTAGGCGTTCCAATGAAGCAAACTCCGGACTTATTGCCTGCCAGTTCAAAAGCAAGCTTCATGGTTATGTCAACTCCTGCAGTTTCATATACAAAACCAAAGCCTTTTTTGTTTGTCAGCTTATCAACCTGTTCTTTAAAATCCTTATCCAGGGTATTAATAGTCACATCGGCACCAAGCTTTTTGGCCAGCGCCAATCTGTCATTGTCTATATCAAAGACAAAAACCCTTCTGGCACCGAATATCCTGGCCCATTGAGCCGTAAACATACCCACAGTGCCTCCGCCAAGTATGGCAACATCCTCTCCTCCGTGATAGTCGGCACACAACAATCCGTGCAAAGCTACCGTTGCCGGTTCAAAAAAGGCTCCCTGCTCAAAGGACAC
>JAQSXC010000017.1 GCA_029266335.1 Eubacterium sp.
CTTATTGAATTCGTACTTCAGAATGATGAAGTCAGAATTGACGGAAATTATGCTATAGCCTGGTCGGATACTCTGGATTTCAGAGTTGAAAAGTCCAGTAAAAGTCTGCTTGGCTCAGCAGTTTCAGGTGAGGGCTTCGTAAATGTTTATCGTGGTACAGGAAGAATACTTATGGCACCTGTAGGCTAAAATAATTTACTATTGACACGAACGTGTGTTCGGTATATTATATAAATATCATGAATTTTACAGGTGATATTTATGGTGGAATATTTTCTAAAAGCATCAATGGAACGCAACAGAATAATAAACATTATTTATTTAAAGGGAAATGAAATTACCGAAAGAAGTATTAAAGTATTTGAGATAAGCAATGGTAATGTAAAAGCCTTTTGTTTTCTCAGGAATCAAAGCAGGATATTTAAAATGGAAAATATTCTATCGGCAGCTTTTAAACAAAATGATGTGAAAATGGCTAAATAAATTACCTGCCCGACAGAGCGGATTTATGCATCTGCTCTGTCGGGCATATTATTGACATTTGGTCATGTTTTTGGCATTTGACTGTACTGTCCGGCTGACAATATTACAGTTCATTTATTGGCTTGCATAGTATTTCATTAATCTTTAACCTGGATAAATTTCTTGTTGACGCAGCCTGCATCACCATGGCTGTGTCTGATCCCTTTCCTGTCCCTGCAATAGCTATTACTTTTTCGCCTGCACCCAGAAGCCCGGCATCCGATGCCATTAGTACGATTTCATAACAAACTTTTACGCCCTCGCAAAAACATCTTAAGAAGTTTGCTATGATGCCGGGAACGTTTGAACCAAAAAGTTTTTCAGTATGAAAGAGCATTGTTCCGAAGTGAACCTCATGTCCTGCTTCTCTTAATTGCTTAATCAATTCAGGATCAAAAGGATTATCAACTCTCGAAAAATCAAACTGGTGAGGTATTACTACCAGTTTTACACCCTTATCCTTAAAAAAGTTCATTGCTTTTGCAGCTGAAGTACCGGTTGTTGAGGCTAGAACCACTTTATTTATTCCTGATTCGCTCAATCTTTCTTCAACAAGCTTAAAGGTTTTTTCAGTATTATCATCCCTTACTGACTCAAAATAATTAATTTTGCTTTCCATATACACCTCGATATTATAATTATATTGTTGTTTAATTTCCGTTCCTTTATTTTTAATCTGTTAATTGAATATGTATGGTTTTTTACCAGACATTTGAATAGTGTATTTTATCTGTATTAAATCTGTCGGCAGGTTCTGAAGTTTCTGCCGGATGGCCTGCAGCAATCAATGAAAAGGGGGTGATGTGTTCAGGAAGCTTTAAAAGCCTTCGGAGGGTATCCGAATCATTGCCTCCTTCTGGATTTATGCCTTGCCAGACAGCACCAAGTCCCAAGGCTGTTGCTGCCAGGAGAATATTCTGTGTAGCAGCCGAGCAATCCTGTTCCCAATAGCATTCAAGTGTAGCAGCCTTGGGTTCTCCACAGACTAATATTGCCAGAGGTGCATTCTTAAGATTATTAAAACCCCCATGAATATCAGACAGCTGATTTAATATAGTTCTATCCCGTATTATAACAAAGTGCCAGGGCTGCTGATTACATGCCGAAGGTGCGCTCATAGCAGCCCGCAGGAGACTGTTAATTAATTCGTCGGATACTTCACGGTTTTGAAATTTTCTGATACTCCTTCTATTAAAAATAATGTTTAAATCTTTTTCCATATCTTCCACTCCTTACGTCTTTATGTTATAAATTTAGTATAGAAAGTCCTTTGACACAAGTACGCACTTTTTTGTTTTATAGTCTCAAAAAAGTAACTGAAATTAACGAGGAGGATAAGTGTGATTATATATAAGAATAAAAAATTTAACTGCCACATGGAAATGACCATGGATCTGATAGGTGGAAAATGGAAGGTACTGATACTATGGAATTTATCCTCCGGGGTCCTCCGTTTTAACGAGCTGAAAAGGATATTCCCCGAGGTATCACAAAAAATGCTTACGCAACAGCTAAGAGATCTGGAAGAGAACGGATTAATCAACAGAACGGTATTTCCTCAGGTTCCGCCAAAGGTAGAGTATTCTCTTACCGAGAATGGCAGGAATCTGGTACCCATATTACATGAAATGAATAAATGGGGAATAAAATTTGCAAATGAGAATTGTGTCTGTACACTGGATGCGTGATTGATCTTCATAGAGTTCTGGATTGACGAAATAATATAAGATTGACGGATGAAAATGTATAATGGTATAAGCCGAAGAGTTAAATCTGCGGCTTTTATTATTTATCAGAATATTATGCTTTTTTATTTTGTAAATAAAAAATTAGCGAGGTTAATTTTATGGATTTTATGATTCAGGTGAACAGATGTATCTGGATAATATGTTTAAATATTATCCCCGTGGGGTATCCTGCCGAAGCACCGGCAGATATACACAGAAAACCGGTTAATGAGGTTGTTTTCTATGATAAGTGGAGATAGCATTTTCTGTTAAATATGTGATATTCTTATATTAATCCGGTTGACTTTGGGATACCGGAATGTATAATAAGTGGTATCGCAAAGCAATGATAAAATGACGGTTCAAGGTTTCGCCAGAAAATGACACTGTTTGAAGAACTAAAAAAATTAAAAGGTATTTGAAATAAACATAAAAGCGGAGGGGTATTCATGAGAAAAGTAATTCATCAGTATATTAATGACAATAGCCATATGAGAAAGTATCTTGACAACTTCAACCTGGGCAGTGAGGGTGTAATAATAAAACCTAACTGGACAACAGGTGACTACGGATTTTACACAGATGTGGAATCACTGGAGCCGCTGCTGGCTTCAATAGAGGGCAGGAAGTACATAATAGAAAGCTATATGTACGGCAGAACTGACAATACCATAAAGATAGATTCCAATAACGGCCGGGAGCACTGGGAGTATCTGAAGGAGCAGGACAAAAAGTTCCTGGAAGCCAGCGGTATGGGTGAGCTGCTTGCTAAATACAATGCAGAGTATATCAATATAACCGAGGAATGGTGGTCCGGCAGGTCTGTTCCAGCCGGTGACATACAGAAGATTGTTGAAGGAAAGTATAAACCCCTTCATCATAAGGAACTCTATGGAACTGTTCCCGAAAAGTTGTTTGAGTTGAGAAATTTGCCTTTGATAAGCTATTCCAAGATCAAATATAATTTGCCTGTGGTCTCAAATTTTTCTTCCCTGGCAATGAAGAATCTATTTGGTTTGATACCTGTTCCAAACAGGGAATTCTATCATGGAAGTGATTCCGACACAGGACTTTCCAGAAGTATTGTTGATATTACTGCTATATACAAAGCTTTGTTCAGAGTGGTAGGTATGTGTGAGGGAATATATCATGTTCCGGTTACCCGGGAAGAAGGCAGCAACAGGTACAAAATGATCTGGACAGATTATGATGTAATAGAGAATCTGGGTATTATTCTTGGCAGCGAGGATATAGTTACTCTTGATGCCTACGTAAACAAACTTATTGGTATTGATCCAAATATAAGGTCAATTCTGAAAATCGGAGAAGAAGTATTCGGTGCCTGGGACAGAAATGAACTATCATACATAACTGCAGAAATGATTGAGCCATTTAAATAGACATTAACAAATCAGAAAGTGCAATCAGCATAATAGTTTATAATATGTAAATAAAGATCAAAAGGGCTGGAACCATTGTGGTTCAAGTCCTTTTGATCTTTGTGGAGTAACTTTGGCAGATACTGTTAATTATACCCATGTACCTGAAAATATTTAAGCCGTATGAGAAACGGTTTTATATTTTAACTGAGTAAATCTGAAACTTTTTTCCGGCATTCTTTGTATTGATAGTCGAGGAGGTTGAATATGAGCGATTGTACAATCATAAAAAAATTAAAACGAAACAATGAAAAAGCAATTGAAGAGCTTATTGACAAATACGGTCAATACATAGTGTCAATAGTTTTCAGGATCAGCGGTGCTGCATTAAAGAATGAAGATATTGAAGAGGTTGTATCAGACGTGTTTTATGCCATATGGAAAACAAGGCATACTGTTATGGAGACAGATTCATTAAAGCCGTATTTAGCACAAATCGCCAGGAATATGACCCGCAACAGATTTAAAAATGTTAGGGACGAACTACCCCTGGATGAAGATATATTGTTTCAGGAAGATAATAGAATTGAAGAGATGCTGGTACAAAAAGAAAAAGTATCAATTATAAAAGATTTTGTAGATAAAATGAAATATCCGGATAGAGATATACTTACAGCATATTATTTTAAGAATTACAAACTTCAGGACATCTCCGATACCTATAAAATACCAATGTCTACCATTAAATCAAAGATTTACAGAGGAAGAAAAACAATAATTGAATATCTTGAGGAAAGAGGTTATATTTATGAAATTTAGTTTCAGCCGTCAAAAGGAAATTACACAAACTGGGCAAACGGATTTTTTTACTAATGAAGCGGGTAAAACTGAAAATGAAATAATTATTCCGGATATTGATATGCTCAGAGTAAAAAGACTTACGATGCATAAAATCAAGCAGGATAAAAAGAGGATAAAAATACCGTTTGGCAGCAAATATGCTAAAGCTGCCTGTGCCATACTGGCAGCTGCCATGATTACTACCGGAAGTGTTTATGCCTTAAACAATGAGGGTCTTAAAAACTTGATCACTGAGCTGACAGGAGTTCGGCAGTCAGATATCTTAATGGTGGGAGAAGCTGTTTCGAACAGGGATTATAAGCTTATGGTACATGAAATAGTTACCGATTCGTATGTTGGTAATGTGGTCATATCAGTAGAAGCCTTAAGCAGCAAAAGTAAAGAGGCTTTTGCAAACTACAGAATCAGCCTCAACCATATAGGCAGTGGCTTCGGTTTGAGAGAGCTGGAAGAGTATAGAGAATCTTACACAAAATATTATGAAATAAGCTTTGGTGGGGCTACTTTTAAAAATGCTTATAACAACGGTAAACTTCAATTTTCGGTGGAAGGTATGAGGAAAGCCGTCGAGGTTTCCCTTGCATCCACTGTTAAAAGGATTGACTTGGTACTTCCCGATGCCGATTCAGACAATTATAGATTTAAGTTTGATAAACTTCATTTGTCCGAAATAGGTTTAACACTTGAAGGAGCAGATACAAGAAATATTAATTGTGAATATCAATATAATATTGAGCTGCTGTTTACAGACGGTACAAAAGAGCTTTTGCGAAAAAGGCTGAATGAGAGTAGAAATGATTTACAAAATGACATCCAACATAATGAAAAAGAAGCTAATAGAGAAATCAAGCATAATGAAGTCGGTTCTGAAACAATTTCACAAAACAGTAAGGCTGTTTCGAGAGAGACAATAACCGAAATAGATGGTAAGTTGATTCAAGGTGCTTCAGAAAGACTTTCAGGTGATAAGGATGATTATATAGTTGTAAGCATGAGTTTTTTAAAGAATCTTCCAATGGATAAAATCAAGCAGGTTATTATAAATGGCATTTCCTACGATATTCCCAAATAATCCCATGTATCCGGAGGAGCAGTTCTGATCCTCCGGTCTTTTTATGTTATTAAGCAAAATAATTCGTTATTCAACTTTCTAAATTATTATTACATATTTTCTCAAAAGAACCGATAATTAATATGTGATACATTTTCAAACAATAAAAAATTGGAGTATTAGTTATGAATATAAATCAGAAGAGTTTAAATGACTTATTGTCCATAATGCAGCCAAAAAACTCTTTGGATATGCTGAGAGAAAAACGCGAAGCCCAGTTGAAAAAGATAAACCAGGGGCTAAGTACTTCTCCCGATTCCGGAAAAAATGACACCAATGATTCCAGACAGGACTTTGCAGAGCTAAGGGCTATTGATGAACAGATACAAATGGAAATATATGAGGAAAAAAGCAATAAACTTGAGCTGGAACGGTTAGAAAGAGAAGCGGCAGCAGCAAAGAGTCTGCGTAAAAAGGAGAGAGCTTCGGCAGAACACCAGGCTGTTCTCGAAAGGTGCAGCATGAATAAATTGTTTTCTGCCAACAGAAAATCCATTGAGCTAAGGACAATGGTAAAGTCGGGCGTTTCAGTAACCCTTACCAAAGATTTCTCGGCTTCCGATAAAGATGGCCCGGTAAATAAGCTGTTTCAGAAGTCAGAGGAAATAAACAGAGATTTAAGAGAATCGTCAGATTTTGGTATTGCTGCTGCAAAAGTGGCCGCCCGCCGTCAAAACATCCGGAATCAGAAAGAGAACGAAGAGGCAGCTTTGGAGAACAGTAAAAGAAGGAAAAACAAAAATAAAAATAAAAAACATATAAATATTATATTATAAACAGCAAATATTTTAGATTTCTTTATTTTTAATTTATTTTTTGATTAGTTTTAGATTTAATGGGAGGGAGGATTTTATGTGAGTTGTGATTTTGCTGTATGGTATCCGAAGAAAAAGCTGACAAAGGCTGAAGCAGGCGCTTTATACCGGCAGCTTTGTGATGGGAGAAGCGAGCTGGTTACACCACATCCGTCCATTAAGGCATTTTACTGTGACATAACTGCTCTCCATCCCGAAATAGATGATGTTCTTGACGAAGATATTGACAATGTGGATGTATGTCCCTGGGATATAACCTTTGACAAATCTGAGGGACATCTTATTATGCCCTGTGTGTGGTCCAAGGCCCAGTATGTGGAAGGACTTGTCAGAAAGCTTGCCAGAAAGCACAGGCTTGCGGTATATGATCCTCAGACCGGAGCTTATTATCCTCCTGAGGATAACGGACAGGAAAATACTAAAAAGTCCTGGTGGATATTTTGGTAATGTCCCTGATTATTTCAGGTATCTTTCTAAGTATTTATAAATTTGAAGTTTTGTTTAAGCATTAAATCTTCTCTCGTATATTTCAAGCATTAAAGCTTCAATACGCTTTAGTTCAGGTGCTTCTGGAAGTGCAGTCTTTTGGGCTGCTTTTTTAAATTGATTTTCATACTCATCAACCATTTCAAAGATTTCCTTATAGCTGTATTTACTGTTTCTTATGTCGAGCAGCAGCTGGTGCTCTTTCTCTCTGAAGGTAGCTATTCCCTTACCCTCAAGTATTTCAGTTCCTGTAACCAGCAGCCTTATCAGGTGCATGGCGTGTTTATTCAGGTGAAGTTCGTCCTTTTTACTGTTTCTGTGATTGAGCTTTGAGTAATCTTTTACTATATTATTCATATCGGAAAAAATATTTTTCAAATCACGCAGGGGATAGTGCTTAAGGTCTATATCAATAAATATTTCAGTTTCAATATCTTCTTTGTCGGAATAGTCGGTATACAAAGAGATATTCTTGTCTGTAAAGCTTTTATAAGTTCGTTTCATATGTTCCATTTGACCGAGAATGCTGTTCAGTATGTGCTGTTCTTTTTCCTTTTGGGGATAATTATCCCGTGCCAGAGCATTTTGAAGTCTTCTCAACTGGGCTGTAGCATAATTACCAAAGCTGTGTATAGCCCTTTTGGATAAAAAAAGGTCGGCATTCTGGCGCAAAAGCATACCCTCTTCAGTAATAACAAGCAGGTGCTCAGGTAAAGTTCCGAGGATCTCAATAACATTCGGATTACAATTAATGCAAAGGTTTATAAACTTTCCAAGACCGTAAATAACTGTATCGGTGGCTTTATCTTCAAATTGTTCAAAGCTTGACAAGCCCATAATATCCTGTTGTGTTTCAACAGTTATTCCTCGTATGTCAATATCACTTGAACCTACATTTGTCCCGTAGGCAATTGATCCACCCGTAGTCAGAAGAAGTATATTACTTCCCAGATGTCTATCCGTTTTTAGAAAGTCATATTCATAGGATTTCAATTTATCCTTAACAAACTTTATATCCATAGGTTACCTCGTATATGTAATTTATTATATCCATAATATCAAATGTCTTTTAAGCATAAAGAGTAATTCTCTATGTGTAATAAAAAACCTTTTTGCAAAGGCTCAAATATATTTTTATAAAAAACCTTATGTTATTAGTATTAAACTTCTGTTTCCATGGAATGTTATAAATGGAATTTAAAAAGAATTTATAAGGATTTTTTAAATAATCAGGAAAGCTGGTGATTGCTATAACTAAACCCCAGGAAATTGATGTAATGATGCCTGCCGGAGAAGAATTTCCAAAGGAAAAGTATGAGGAACTCAATGTTTTTATAGAAAGCCTGGAGACTACAAAAGGTGCGCTTATAGAAATTCTTCATAAGGCACAGCATATATTCGGTTATCTTCCCAGAGATGTACAGCTTTATATTGCCAGAAAACTTGGTATACCGGGAGCTGAGGTATTTGGGGTAGTCAGTTTTTATTCCTACTTCAGTACTAAACCAAGCGGCAAACATACAATAAGTGTTTGCATGGGAACAGCCTGTTTTGTCAGAGGGGCTGATAAAATAGTTGAAAAGTTTAAGGAAAAACTGGGAATAGAGGCAAATGAAACTACTCAAGACGGGCTATTTACCATAAAGGATGTGAGATGTATCGGTGCCTGCGGGCTTGCACCTGTTGTTATGGTGGATAACAAGGTGTTTGGAAGGGTAAAGGCAGAGGACATCGATGGCATTTTAGATTTATATCGGACAAAGGAGATGCAGCATGCGGATAAAATCCCTGGAGGAGCTAAATAAGGTTAAACAGGAGGCTTCCGAGAAAGTTAAAATAAGACAGCACCGGGATACGACACAAACAAATAAAAATATTCTGGTCTGCGGTGGTACCGGCTGCCTTGCCAGCGACAGCGACAAAGTGGTTAAAAACCTTGAGCTGCTTCTGAAAGCAAGGGGACTGGCTGACAAGGTTCAAGTAATCAGAACAGGTTGTTTCGGCTTTTGCGAACAGGGCCCCATTGTAAAAATCGAGCCTGATAACGTGTTCTATGTTCGGGTTGGCTCAAAGGATGCTAAAGACATTGTCGATGAACACCTGGTAAAGGGAAATCAGGTAGAAAGGCTCCTTTATGAAGATCCTCTGAAAAAGGAAAAAGTTCATACCCAGGAGCAAATGACCTTTTACCGGAAACAACTGAGAGTTGCTTTACGAAACTGCGGACTTATAAATCCAGAAGATATTACCGAATATATCGCCATGGATGGCTATCAGGCTCTTGGAAGAGCACTGTCTCAAATGTCCAGGCAGGAGGTAGTTGATACAGTAAAGAAATCCGGTCTCAGAGGAAGAGGCGGAGGAGGCTTTCCTACCGGACTTAAGTGGGAGATAACAGGTAAACAGGAGAGCAGGGAAAAGTTTATCATATGTAATGCCGACGAAGGTGATCCCGGCGCTTTTATGGACAGAAGCATTCTTGAGGGTGATCCCCACAGCGTTATAGAAGCAATGGCAATAGGTGCCTATGCTATCGGCGCCGATAAGGGTATCGTATATATAAGAGCGGAGTATCCTCTTGCTATAGACCGCTTGACAAATGCACTCCGGCAAGCCAGAGAAATGGGTCTGTTGGGAAGCAATATTTTTGGAACAGATTTCAGCTTTGATGTTAAGCTCAAATATGGTGCCGGTGCTTTTGTATGCGGTGAAGAGACTGCACTTATAAATTCCTGCGAAGGGAAAAGAGGAGAACCGAACTATAAGCCGCCATATCCTGCAGAAGAGGGCTATTGGGGATATCCAACCTGCGTGAACAATGTTGAAACCTTCGCCAATATACCGGTCATAATAAACCGGGGGCCGGAATGGTTTGCTTCCATGGGAACTGAGAAAAGCAAAGGAACCAAGGTTTTTGCTCTTGCAGGTAAAATAAATAATGTCGGTCTTGTTGAGGTTCCAATGGGTATAACTCTTCGTGAGATTATATTTGACATCGGAGGAGGGATACCTCACGGTAAGAAATTCAAGGCAGTTCAGACAGGAGGCCCTTCCGGAGGTGTTATTACCGGGGAGAATCTTGATACACCCATTGATTATGACGGACTTCTTCAGATTGGCACCATGATGGGATCGGGTGGTATGATTGTTATGGATGAAGATGATAACATGGTAAACATAGCCAAGTTCTACCTGGAGTTCACCATGGATGAGGCCTGTGGAAAATGCGGCCCGGGACGTATAGGAACAAAAAGGCTTTTTGAATTTCTTCATAAGATAACCTCGGGAGAGGCTACCATGGCTGATCTGGATGCCATGAAACAGTTGGTTTATATGGTTAAGGACAGTGCTTTGTGCGGTTTGTGCCAAACAGCTCCCAATCCCATAGCAAGTACAATGAAATACTTCTGGAATGAATATCTGGAATTTGTTAAAGACGGAGATAAAGACGTAGATAATCCACAGGAGGAAGGAAAATACGTTCCAATAAATAAAAGTGGGATGAAGTCATAAAGGAGGTGTTTGTAAATTGAGTGAAAAAACTACCGAAAGAAAACAGATAAATGTACGAATAAATGACCAGGAGCTGACGGTGCAGGCGGGAATTACCATTCTTGAGGCTTCACACAGGGCGGGTGTCAGGATACCTACACTTTGCCATCTGGACTTGCATGATTTACAGCTTTATAACAAGACAGCCTCCTGCAGGGTTTGCATGGTAGAGGTGGTTGACCCGAGAGGCAACAGAAATAAGCTGGTTCCATCCTGTGTAACCAAGCTTCAGGAGGGTATGGCAGTCAGGACGGATACCAGAAGGGCTATAACTGCAAGAAGAATGGCTGTGGAGCTGTTACTGTCCAATCATCCCAATGAATGCTTTACCTGTCCCAAAAATCTTGAATGCGAACTTCAGTCCCTGGCAGAAGAACTCAATGTAAGAGAGATACGCTGGGAAGGGGAAAGAATGAACTATCCGAAGGATATGTCCAGTGATGCCATAGTAAAGGATTCCAATAAGTGTATTTATTGCAGACGCTGTGAAACCGCATGCAATGAGGTTCAGACCTGCGGAATACTTTCTGGTATAGGCCGCGGCTTCAATTCCTTTGTTGGTCCTTTTGCAAACATACCAATGGTTGAATCCTCCTGCACATACTGCGGTCAGTGTGTACAGGTTTGTCCCACCGCTGCTCTTACTGAGGTTTACCACACAGATAAGGTATGGGAAGCAATAAATGATCCCGATAAATATGTAATAGTACAGACGGCTCCTGCAATACGTGTTGCTCTGGGGGAGCTTTTTGGTATGGAGGCAGGCACCATAGTTACCGGCAAAATGGTTACAGCTCTAAGGCGTATGGGCTTTGATGCAGTATTTGACACGGATTTCGGTGCTGACCTTACCATTATGGAGGAAGCTTCCGAGCTCATATATCGTCTGAAAAATAACAAGACCCTGCCAATACTGACAAACTGCTGCCCGGCATGGGTTAAGTTCATTGAACATCAATTTCCTGAACTGATACATGTTCCATCTACCTGCAAATCACCGCATATTATGCTTGGATCAATAGCGAAAACCTACTATGCCGAAAAGAAAGGTATAGATCCTGACAATATAGTAGTGGTTTCAGTAATGCCATGTATAGCAAAGAAAGCGGAAGCCAAACGGCCTGAACTCACTAAGGATGAGCACAATAATGTTGATATTTCCATAACCACCCGTGAACTGGGAGCAATGATTCATGAGGCCGGTATTGAGTTTGTAAAGCTGCCGGACAGTGAATTTGACAGTCCGCTTGGAGAGACAAGCGGAGCAGCTGTCATATTCGGTACGGCCGGAGGTGTTATTGAGGCAGCTCTGCGTACAGCCTCTGAATGGCTGACAGGCAAACCACTTGAAAAGGTGGAATTTGAAGAGTTAAGAGGGTTGGAGGGAGTCCGCAGAGCCACGGTGCAGATCGGGAATCAGGAGCTTAAGATAGGCATTGCCAGCGGTCTTGGCAATGCCCGGCATATACTGGAGGATATCCGGGACGGAAAAGCTGATTACCATGCAATCGAAATAATGGCTTGTCCCGGGGGGTGTATTGCCGGAGGAGGTCAGCCTTATCACCATGGTAATGATGAAGTTGTTAAAAAACGCAGGGAAGCCATTTATGAAGAAGACAGGAGGAAGAAGGTCAGAAAATCCCATGAAAACAAAGAGATTCTGGAACTATACAAAACCTTCCTGGGTGAACCCTTTGGACATAAAGCCCATGAGCTGCTTCATACTCATTTCGAAGAGAGGGAAAGGATCTAAAAGTAATATTTGGTAAAATAAATTTAACTAAAACGTCATAGTACCCGGAGATTGGGGTGTAGTTTGGAGTACAGCCTGATTTCCGGTTTAACGATAACTTGTAAAAAGATGAAGAATATGTAAAACTGGGAAGGAATATTTTTCATCGGAGGGTATACATAATGAAAAAAAGAATTGTGACATTTATAAATGTCTTGCTGGCGCTAAGTTTAGTTTTTACTCAGTTGACTTATGCCAACAGTGGTACAGTTGACAATTCAAGTGCTGATAAGCAGGCCTCAAACCTGATCTTTGATTGGAAGACTGATGATAAACACTTATCGGGAGATTACAACAGTGTAGTATATGGTAAAGGAGTTTATGTTGCGGTTGGTAATAAAGGAATAATTTCTGTATCAAAGGATTTGAAAAAGTGGGATGCCATATACCTGGCAGACTATAATTTTGGACCCATGCCGGAAGATGGCTTTAAAACGGTTCTGTTTAACGGGGATGTATTTGTTGCAGCAGGAGGGCAGGCCTTAACCTATTCCAAAGACGGATACCACTGGAATAGGGTTAATATTGACAACAACAGCCTTAAGCCTGACAGATTCACTCTTTCCTATGATGCCTTAATAAATTATGGCATGACTAAAGGAAAAACCTTTATTTTGACAGGTTCTGGAGTACTGGCATACTCTGTAGACGGTGTAAATTGGAGAAACCAACCCGGTATCAGCATTGAGCATGTTAGTATGTTCACTATAGGTTCGATTTTTACAAATCCAATATTTGACGGAAATCAATTTGTTGCTGTTTGCACAAATTGGATGGATGAAAATTTCAATAAAAAGCATTCAGTTTACACATCAAAGGACGGATTGTCATGGGAGGAAACTGAAACCGGAGACCTGAAAAGTTATAGCTATGATTTTTTATCCTATTTTGAAGGTAAATATTATACTTCATATTTCAATTATAATACATACAAAAATGGCGTAATAGAATCTCAGGACCTTATCAGTTGGAAGGACTCAGAGGTCCGGGCGGATAATACCTGTTATAACATTGATGATGTTACATACAAACTTGGAGACGGAATTTACAGTTATAAAAAAGACGCAGGTTTTGCTGCTGAATATAAAGTTAATGGAACTCCCAATGATACAGTTCCAGGTGATGCGACAAGGCTTAACGGTTTGTGCAAGGGTGACGGAAAACTGGTGGCAGTAGGAACAGACGGTCTTGTTCTGGTATGCAGCACAGCAGATAAAGGCATTTGGACACAGCCTGAGAATCAATCCTTTAAAAGTATATACTCGGCAGCAGCCGGTAAGGATTGCATAGTAGCAGTCGGAAAAGCAGGTCAAATAATTAAAAGCAAGGATGGACAAAACTGGTCAAATCTTAAAACAAATATTACGCAGTCACTTTATTCTGTAATATATGATGGCAAAAAATTTGTAGCTGTCGGCGATAAGGGAACTATTACAGTTTCTGTAAATGGTGATACCTGGGAGGTCGTACCCCAGAAAAATGAAGAAGACTTAACGTCAATACAGAAAATAAATAATATATATTTTGCTGTTGGACGTCATGTAATATTGACATCAAGGGATGCTAAAAAATGGAGTGTGGTTTTGGGAGAAGACAATGATAAGCAGTATTCTGCAGAACCTTTAAGCAACATAGCCTGGAAAGACGGAGTATATTATACCATTTCCAGCAGTAATTCCTTTGTGTATTCTTCAAAGGATGGGGTTAAATGGGAGCAAAGTTCAAGATTAAAGGGTTCTTATTACTCCGATCTGTGCTTTTATAAAGGCAGGTTTGTATTGGTCGGCGGCGGAGCGGCAATTTCTAAAGATATGAAATCCGAAATAAAGTTAAAAGAAGGATATATGGACTTTGATAGTAATCTGATTAAAATCAATGTTTTTAAGGACTTTCTCCTCTCAGGCATGCCCAATGGAGATATATATTATTCTCCTGACGGAATAATATGGAGCAAAGCAGGGCAAATTGATTCAAATGACTGCGCTAATGCTTTTATAGAATTTAAGGGTAAGTATTACGGCTTTACAACAAACGGAGTGATTATTACTGGAACGCTAAAAGGTAAAATTCCAAAGGATTCTGATATTATTGCCAATTATTTATACAATTATACTGATAAAGTAGTCGATAGTTCCGGATTGGTTACACTTCAAAAACAGCCGATATTTGAAAATAATATAATTCTTCTGACCCCGGAAACAATAAGCAAAATAATCAGGGGAAATTACAGTTTTGATAAAGGGAAAAAGACTGTAAAAATTAGTGTTGGCAAGAAAAATATCGTGTTTAAATTAAATTCTTCATATGCAGAGGTAAATGGTAAAAAGACTAAAGTAGATATAAAACCACAGATCTCTGGTAATGCAGTCTTTATTCCTGCAAAGTCTGCATTTAATTCACTTGGCTATCTATCCAGTTATGATAGCTTTACAAGACGTATATATGTAACAATAGACGATAAACCAATTAATAACACTGTTTCAATTAAACCAGTAAAGATTGAACCAAATGATGGAAATTTGGATTTCAATTCTGTGTGTTACAACAAAAAGGTATTCGTGGCTGCATCATACGATGGAACTATTTGTTCATCAAAGGATGGAGTAAACTGGACAAGGGCAGCCGCATTTAAAGATACCTGGTTTAAAAAAATCCTTTGGAATGGCAAGAGGTTTATTCTTTTCGGAAGTACTGCTATCAACCAGGATATTAATATTGAAAAAGGATTGATATATGTTTCGGAAGACGGAGTAAAGTGGACTCAAATAGAAAACGTACCGGCTAGCAAATATCTTTGTGATGGGGTTGTAGGAGCAAAGGGCAGCAATGCCGGAGAGATTTATACAGGCAGTTCTTTAAAACAGACTGTATTGATTGCAAGCGATGGAACTATTATCACATCAAATGATGGTCTGGTTTGGAAAAAATCATCGGAATTTAAAGTCAGTAATTGGTCCTACGTATGCTGGTATAAAGGTACTTATTATGTTTCAGGACGAGATGATGGCAAAGTTTCTACTTCAAAAGACGGTTCAAATTGGATACCATATAATACAAAAATCCGGATAAATAGATTTTTTTCCTCAGGTGATTATCTCTGGGCGGTTAATACATATAAGGATCTAAGAATAGACTCTTCAAAGCTATACAGATCAGATAACGGAAAGGATTGGTCCTATATTAATGATATGCCGAATCAAAATATCGATGATATTGTTTTTAATGGAAGCAATTATCTATTAATCGGGCATAAATTTGTTTCCTATTCAAGTAAGGACCCTTTGGGGTTCATAATGGTGTCAAAAGACGGAAATCTGTGGGATTATACAACAGTTCCTAATAATATGACAGGTGTAAATGCTACACTTCGATATGGAAATTCTTCAATTCTAGCAACTGGCGTCGGCTTGTTTATTTTAACTGAAAAATAAAAAATACTGCTGCATCCACTTGTTTACGCTGTAACAAAAGCGGTAAGTCCATGAGGGTGAAGGGTGGCTACCCAAATAACGGGTAGCCTTCTGTCCAATCTTGTATATTTGAATATTCAAATTAAAAGTCATAAAACTCGGCAGGATTTTTACTGATTACTTCTTTAATAGTATCAGCTGGAATACCATTGGCAATGCAATAAGGTATAAAATCTGTAAAGAGCGATGCACAGGGATGGTTCTCACCGTATGAAAGGCTTTCATCATAAAAATCATAATCCTGTGAGAGCAGGAGGCGGTTTTCATAACCTTCTTTTATTGCCTCTTTGATGATATTCATATTTACTTCAAAAGTGCTTTTCTGAATTATATCCAGGCCCAGCCATATCCCAAGCTTTACTGCGCGGTTTATTGCTCCGGCATCTATATCACGGATTGCATGTGACCAGAGAAACTTTTCAAAGTTGGCAGCTTCCTCCTCAAGTAAATCCATAACTTCTTGCGCCATGGCTGCCTCAAGAATATGACAATGGATAGGGATTCCGGTCTTTTTATTTGCTGCTATTGCAGCCAGGAGCATTTCCTTGTCCACATCGGACAGCTTTCCCCTATCAAGCAGCAATTTTAAATGCCCCGGTTTTATTACTATGCCGTCAATGGTGTCAAGTCCTGCTTCAAAGTCTTTTATCCACTGGGCAGCCAACTGTTCAGAATACATTTCACTATGAATTCTATGTACATACTTAGGCAGATTATATCCGGTGCAAGGTATGATATTCATTTTGGAAGCCAGGGAGAGTTTTCTCAACAGCTTTATATTTTGACCTAGTAGTGGAGGCGAAGCCTCTGCAATGCTTCTGCAGCCGGAAGAATATAGTTTCTGTAGAACCGGTAACAATACTCCATAGGCTTCGTCAATTTTTGCTTCATCATACTTTCTGTCAAAATAAAGTTGATTGGCATAATTTTCGTCGGTCTCGCATTTAAAATGTTCGTGGCATAAAGTGGCTTGCATTTTCTCTTTGGTTATGGGGCCATTTACAGTATATATCATGTTAAAATTTCCTTTCTATTGAGCTATAAGGATTAGATAAACCATATAAAAGAATTATAGCAAATAACTCTGACATAAACCTGTCAGGGTTTTTGAATAATTTATCTGAGGGTGAATATTAACACATACTAAACCAGCGAATAAAAATTTATAGTGAATAAATGTTATAATATTCATAACTGATATGTTCAAACGAGGGTATATATAATACAAATAATATATTTGGAGTGATTTTTGTTGAAGAAAAACGTACTGGTATTAATAAAAATGAACGATGAACAGAAAAAGCTTTTGGAGGAAAAGTCAGCCTTTGCTGAGTATACTTATACTTCGCATAAATTGGTTACCGCAGAACAAATAGAAAATGCAAATATTATTATCGGAAATCCTGATGCAGGATTGCTGAAAACTGCAAAGAAGCTGGAATGGCTGCAGCTTCAGAGCGCAGGAGTGGGTGAATATGCAAAAGAGGGTGTTTTACCCCGGGGAATAGTATTGACAAATGCAACAGGTGCGTATGGCCTTGCCATATCGGAATACATGCTTGGAGTACTTCTGGAGCTGTATAAAAAACTTCATTTATATAGAGATAACCAGCAGGAGGGGAAATGGTCATACCTTGGCAAAATGAAGGCCATATTCAACTCCACGGCTCTGATTGCCGGAATGGGAGATATAGGCGGAGAATTTGCCAAAAGATTAAAAGCCCTGGGAGCTTATACAATAGGAATAAAACGTACTGATGCTGATAAACCTGATTATCTTGATGAGCAGTATACCATGGATAAATTGGAAAGCTTGCTGCCACGGGCAGATGTGGTTGCCCTTTGTCTGCCTGATACAAAGCTGACTGATAAAATCATAAATAAGTCTACGTTAAAACTGATGAAGAATGATGCAGTTCTGATTAACGTAGGCCGTGGAAATGCTGTTGATACTGAAGCTTTATGTGCTGCCCTCGAAGCAGGGCAGCTGTTTGGTGCGGCTTTGGATGTGACAGATCCCGAACCTCTTCCGAAGGAGCACCGGTTGTGGAGTATAGAGAATGCAATTATTACACCGCATGTTTCGGGAGGCTACAGCCTTGATGAAACCTTGGAGCGCATTGTCAGAATTGCCGTAAATAATCTGGAAGCATTTATACAGGGAAAAAGCCTTATCAATGTTATAGACTGTTCCAAGGGGTATTAAGGCAGGATTAAATAATAACTTCCCCATTTTAAGACGGAGTATTATTATTTATTCATGGCTAAACATGGCTTTGTTGCACTAAAAAGTTTTTCGTGTTATATTTCAACTTAACGATTTAATTGGGCATGACTAAACAATAAAACTGTGGTTTTTATTTAAACATGCCTTAGATGGAGGCAGATTTTGAATACAAATAATTCAGCAAATGACTCAGTAAATAATACTGTAAATACTTCTGTAAATACTTCTGCAAGTGACTCTGCAAATAATTCAACAGGCACTCAAAAAGGAAATCATACTGACAATAAAGAAGATACAAACTGGTGTCAGTCTGTAGGCGGTGTTGTACTAAAGGGAAATGAGGTCTTACTTGTCAGGCATACCTATGGCGCAGGCAAGGGCAGACTTATTATTCCCGGAGGCTATGTAAAAAGGAATGAGACTCCACAGGATGCATTGCGCCGTGAAGTTTTAGAGGAGACAACTGTTGTAGCCGAACCTTCAAAGCTGTTGGGCGTAAGGTTTAATTTAAAGGATTGGTATGCGGTTTTCCTGATGGACTATATGTTCGGAACTCCCAATTCAGATAACAGGGAGAACAGTGAGGCCATATTCATGGATATAAATGAAGCAGTTAAAGCTCCTGATGTTCCGGATCTGACAAGAGTTATTCTTCAAGGAGTGATTGACAACCGGGATAATGCACTGGGCAATATTCCTTTCGTATCAAGAGAAAAGAATGGAGAATACTCATTCTATGGAATCTAATCTTGAGGCTTTATTGAAACAGTTTATCCCCGGAAGCAAGTGGAATGTCAAACAGGGGAAGGGTGGAGTGAATAACACTACCCGTTTCGTAGAGACAGCTAAGGAAAAATACGTACTCAGGATATATGAAACTCACCGGGATATGGATAAAGTGAAATATGAACATAGCGTCCTCTCAGAATTGGAGAAAACCGGTGTGGCTTTTGGTACCCCCAGACCAGTTAAAGGAATTGATAATCAAACAGTTAAATATACCGAAGACGGCAGGCTGGCTGCTCTGTTCAGCTATATGGAAGGGATTACACCCGTCTTTGATAAACCACGGCAGCTTTATTCCTTTGGTTTGACCACTGCAAAACTGACCTGTACCCTTGTCAATATAAAAACGGAGTTGGCTCCTGTCTACAGGCCTTATTATGAGATAGAAAATACTCATCCGAAATGTTCAGTTGGTGATGTAATCCGCTTTTGTGAAATGCCATCACCTGAATTTACAGAGTATAAAGCTGAACTCCTTGAGGTCGCTGCTCAACTTAAGAAATTCAGGGAAAACCTGACCGGGCTCAGGCAGCTGCCCCACCAGCTTATCCACGGCGACCTCAACGCCTCAAATGTGCTGGCAGATACAGAGGGAAACATATGTGCCGTGCTGGACTTTGAATTTGTAACAGAGGATTTACGGGTAATGGAGCTTTGTGTCTGTCTGTCCGAGATTATTAATATGGAGCAGACCAAAGAGGCTCTGTGGGAAAAGCTGAGAGCCTTTCTGGAGGGCTACGGCACAGTTTTAAAGCTTACCGGAGCTGAGATATCAGTAATACCTTTGCTGATAATGCTTCGGCGCCTGGATGTGTTTATTCATTTTCTCGGACGTTTCAGGGATGGAATTGACAGGATGGATATTGTTATAGACCAGATGAAGAATGTAGCGGCTCAAGCCAGATGGCTTGAAGCACATGAACATAAAATTATGGCTATGTGCTGCAGTCTGGTTGGTATGTAATTTCAGCAAAAAAGCATTGGCTTCAGGTTGGGGCCAATGCTTTTTTTAATTCCTATGCCTTTTCGTTCTGGTACTGAAGCTGATATAGAGAATAGTACATGCCTTTTGCTGCCAACAGCTCCTGGTGGTTTCCGCTTTCGTAAATCCTTCCCTTGTGTAAAACAATAATCTTATCTGCATGCTGGATGGTAGAGAGCCTGTGGGCAATAACTATTGTAGTTCTGTTACGTGTAAGTTTTGCCAGGGCATCCTGAATGAGAATTTCTGTTTCGGTATCAATATTTGAAGTTGCCTCATCCAGGACAAGAATTGCCGGATCAAAGGCAAGAGCACGGGCAAAGGCCAGCAGCTGACGCTGTCCTGAAGAAAAGGTAGAGCCACGCTCCATAACCTCTTCATTGTAACCGTTTGGCAGTCTGCTGATAAAACCGTCTGCATTAACATACCTTGCTGCTTCTTCCAGCTTTTGATCGGAGATGCTTTCCTCATTTAGACGGAGGTTGTCACTGAGCTTTCCGCTGAAGAGAAAAACATCCTGAAGAACTACACCGATGGCTTTTCTCAGAGAAGCCTTACTCACAGCTTTTATGTTTATTCCGTTTATGAGTATTTCACCGCGCTGTATTTCATAAAATCTGCTGAGAAGATTGATGATTGATGTTTTCCCGGCACCTGTGTGACCAACGATGGCGATGGTCTGCCCTGCCGGAACCTTAAAGCTCACATCCTTTAAAACCCAGTTTTCGTCATTATAAGCAAACCAGACATTTTTAAATTCAATATCTCCGACAGCAGCGTTATTATCCAGCTCCAGTGTACCTGTATCCTCTTCGGCAGGAGTATCGAGAATCATGAAAATTCTTTCAGAGGCAGCCATGGAAGATTGAAGGATGTTATATTTCTCTGCAAGGTCGTTTATAGGCTGGAAAAGCAGTGATATATAGTTTACAAGAGCATACAGCACACCGAATTCCAGTGTATTGTTAATAACATTTCCTCCGCCGTACCAGACTAATAACGAGATTGTAAGGGAGGCAACCATTTCGATTAACGGCCTGAACAGTCCGAAGGTCACAACCTCGTTCATAGAGGCTTTATAATACTCCCGTCCGATCTTGTCAAACTTATCAAAGTTGGGCTTTTCCTTGCTGAAAAGCTGTATGATTCTCATACCCGATATGTTTTCTGAAATGGCAGAATTAACTTTAGCGATGCTAATACGTACACGTCTGTAAACTTTCCTGATCCTCAGCCTGAATATTACTGTCAGTATAATGACCAGGGGCATGGCAGCAAGAGTAATCAGGGTCAGAAAAGAACTAAGCCTGAACATTATAATTACTGTACCTATCAGTATTGAAAAGTCCTTGAGCAGTGTTATGAGTACATTGGTGTACATATCATTCAGGGTTTCGGTGTCATTGGTTATCCGTGTGACCAGTCTGCCGATGGGATTTTTATCGAAATAGGACAAGGGAAGCTTCTGCAGATGAGAAAATACAAGCTGACGTATGTTGTAAATAATATACTGTCCTGCGTAACTCAATACATAGATCTGCAATAAATTAAACAGAAAGCCCGCCGCAATGAGTATGACAAAATACAGCCCCATTCTGTTTAAAGCACTTATATTACTCTTTTTTATATAGTCATCTATAGCCAGACCAATGAGATACGGTCTGGCCAGGTCTACAACAGTAGCCGCAATTAACAGTATTACTGCTATAAAAAACAGGTGCCAGTATTTTTTAGCAAACTTCAGAAGACGAGCCATAAGTTTTGAATCATAGGCTTTTTCCAGAAGTTCCTCTTCCTGCATTATATTTGTTTCCTCTGACATAGTCCGAAATACTCCATTCTGCTGCAAAGCAGCTGCACTTAAAAAAAACTTAATAAATTGCTATTTAATTAGTTCTGCTCTTCCAGACGGTTAATAAGCAGCTGCTTGTTATACAACTCATGATATAGGCCGTTCCGGGCCAACAGTTCCTCGTGATTTCCTCTTTCAATAATTCTGCCTTCATCCAGTACAACGATTTCATCCGAATCCTTTACGGCAGATATTCTATGTGACACAATAATACTGGTTCTTTGTTTCATTATACTTTTCAAATCTCTCAGAATTTCTTCCTCCGTATGTGCATCCACAGCAGACAGGCAGTCATCCAGAACAAGGATTGAAGGTGAACCCAAAACAGCTCTGGCTATTGCCACACGCTGCTTTTGTCCGCCTGACAGTGTTACTCCCCGTTCTCCGATGACTGTATCAAACTTTTGAGGAAATTCATTGATGCTGTCGTAAATCCTGGCTGTTTTTGCTGCCGCTTCAATTTCTTCATTACTGTTATTACGGAAGAAATCAATGTTTTCAGCTATTGTATCAGAAAACAGGAAAGTGTCCTGAGGTACACTGGCAACACTGCTTCTGAGGGCGGACAAGGAAATGTTGTTTATGTCCAGCCCATCTATTAAAAGTTGTCCGTGGGGTACGCTGAGCAGTCTTGTTATGAGATTTACAAGTGTGGTTTTGCCGCTTCCGGTGCGTCCTATAATACCAAGTGTTTTACCGGCTTCGATATATATGTTGATATCGCTGAGGACAGGCTTATGAGTACCGGGATAAGTAAAGCTCAGATCATTAAACTGAATGGAGCCGTTTATTTCAGTTTTAATCGGATTTGAAGTATCGGATATTTCAGGTTTTTCATCAATAATCGTATTTATTCGTTCCAGTGATACAAAACCCCTTTGGAACATGTTTGCAACCCAGCCGATAGCTGTGACGGGCCAGATAAGCATCCCCAGATAGCTGTTGAAGGCTACAAAATCACCCAGGCTGATAGGACCTTTGATTACAAGAATTCCTCCATACCACAGTGCTATAACAAAGGATAGGGCGGATATGGACATAACAGTCGGGAACATCATACTCATAAGCCTTACATATTTAAGATTGGCTTCTCTGTTTACGGCATTAATTCGCTCAAATCTGGAAATTTCTTTTTTCTCCTGTGCAAAAGCTTTGATTACCCTTATTCCGGAGAAGTTTTCCCTTGCAGCCTCCGTGAGGTTTGAAAAGGCCTCCTGCTGCTTTTGCACTCTGGATTGCATGATTCTCATAAAGAATACTACTGCGATGCCCAGCAGCAAGAGCGGAAAAAAGCAGGCAGCCGTTAGCTTCAGGCCTCCGGTTAAAAGCATCATTACCAGCGCAACGATAGGTATCAGAAAACTGTCTATGAGGAAGATGATTCCCTGGCCTGAAGCCATGGTCACATTTCCCATATCGTTGGTAGCATGGGCCATAAGGTCGCCTGTTTTATGAGTGTTGAAATAATTCAGCGACAATTTTTGAAGATGCGCATAAAATCGATTTCTCAAAGTGAGCTCAATCGATCTGGAGACGCTCATAAGTGTATACCTGAAAAGAAATCTGAAAACTGCCACCCCAATGGCAATCAGGGAAATAATTACAGCATATTGGGCCAGCCTCTGTTTTAAAAGAGTACCGCTCTCAAGAGAATCGGTGACATCACCGAGTATTTTGGGAAGAATAAGCTGTAATATATCTACACACAGCAAAAAGAAAATTCCTAAAGCATATTTATATCTGTTCTTCGATAGAAGATCCTTGATATAACGCAGTTTATCCATAAAATTTACCTCGTTTTAAATGGTCTGTTTCTGTATGATAGCTGGAATACAGTTAAGTCATATTATAACATAACCGGGTATTATAATATGAGTATAAATTAATTATTACCTTGACAGGACAAATTTTCTAATGATACTATAAGTATGCGTTTGCGAGCAATTATTTAATTAAAAAGGAAGGAGGTCTTGTAATGTTTAAAATAAATAATACCGAGCAACAAAAACTGAATAGCTGTGTATGCCTGATGAAGGTATTTTGGCAAGACCTCTGTTTAAGCGATTATTAGTTTGATAAAACAGCATTATATTTTAATGTCAATTAATGAACCAGTTTTCAAAGCGGTTAGGCCAAAAAAGGCTTAGCTGCTTTTTATTTTATTAATATGACGCTTAAATTACAATAAAATTACAATAATGGAAAAATGTTGACATGAACGAAAAGGTGTTGTAAAATTCAAAAGGCAGCTATGAGGAAGAAAAACTGCAAAATACTAATTGATAAACCATATTGATAAAATCAATCAAAATTACGAAAGGAGGGTTAACGATGTATTTTATGAATATCCGGAACGAACAGCTTAATACAGTAATTGCACTGGATAACAGACCAAGTATCAATAATGGAATACATTGGCTTAATCCCCTGTTGCGTAAATGTGATATTAATAGATATCCCGTTGAAATAATTTAAATATTTTTCAGGGAGAATAAAACATTTATAAACATACAAGGTGATTAAGTCCGGTAAAGGATTTAATCACTTTTTTATTTGAACAAGGAATATAAATGCAAGCAGGTTGTTCATAAAACCGGGCGCAGCGAATTCCTTGAGGGTAACAGTGGGATTGACAGAAGGTTGGAAAGATTTGTTTCAAGAAGCAGAGCAGGAAAAGCAGTGTTGGAATAGTAGTGTTGGAATAGTAGAAAGATGGTGAGATAATGAGATTTTTTAACTCGGTACAAAAAAATATGAGCTTTATTGATATTATGGCAAGTATCAAATATTTTATAAGATTAGACCCCGATTGTAAGTACAGACTTGCGGTGGGAACCGACTCCCAGGTCAAAGGGAAATTTACCTGTTTTGCCACAGGCATATACATTCACAGAGAAGGCCAGGGAGCATGGGGCTGCATATGTAAAAGAATACAAAACAGGCAGTACACAAATTTGAGAGAAAAGATTACGAAAGAGACTACTCTTACTTATGAGATGGTTAACATGCTTAATCAGGAATTGATGACTTCGTTTGATGACTTTATTGCAAGGTATGAAAACTTTGATTGCAGGCTTGAAGCTCACATTGATGTTGGAACAAAAGGTGAAACCAGAAAGCTTATCAAGGAAATGGTAGGATATTTTGAAGGTATGTCCATTGATGCAAAAATCAAGCCCGAAGCCTTTGTTGCAAGCAGCTATGCAAACAGATTCAGTCACGATGTGAAGGTCAGCTAATGAACCTGTAAGTAAGATACACACCGATAACTGACAGCCTGGTGAAAATAATTCATTCAAGCCGTATACGGGTATAATAATTTTTTTTACCAAGCAGAAATGGAGCTTAAATATGGATACATTTTTTATAAATTTAAAAAAGGGTTTACAGATAAAAAAGAGGAACTTTATAAATACATCAGGGTTGAAAAGAACATTGTATGACAATCCTGTTAATACCGAGGCGAGTTGGGGGAAAAGCAAACCTGTAACTATGGAAAACAGCAGTGCCAATCTTAGCCTTGATGGTGCAAGAATGCTCTTGACAAATAAAATCAGGTAAAATACAAATACTAGGAAATGATTTAAAATAACCCTGTTATTATTAATCAGTCCTGAACAGGCAGTCAGATTATAGATGACTGCCTGTAGTTTTTATGGAGGTAAAGAATATGCTGGACGTTTGTTTATTGGGTACAGGCGGGATGATGCCGCTGCCTGACAGGTGGCTGACTTCTCTTTTAATCAGATATAATGGCAGAATGCTGCTGGTGGATTGCGGAGAGGGAACTCAAATACCTTTGAAAATGTGTGGTTGGGGTTTCAAGAATATAGATGCTGTGCTGTTTACACATTATCACGCAGATCATGTTGCAGGTTTGCCTGGCTTTCTGTTAACGCTTGGTAATTCAGGCAGGGAAGATCCTCTTACCTTAATTGGCCCTCCGGGGTTAAGGCTTGTTGTTGAAGGACTGTTGGTTATTTCACCGCAGCTGCCTTTTGATATTAAGCTGTTGGAGCTTCCAGAAAATCAGCCCTCGGAAATAGAAGCAGGTGACTTCTCCATAAGAAGCCTTCCGGTTGATCATTGGGTGCCCTGCCTGGCATATGGTTTTGAAGTCAAAAGGCAGGGAAGGTTCGATAGTGAGAAGGCCATCCGTCTGGACATACCGGTAAGTTTCTGGAAACGCCTTCAGAAAGGTGAGATTCTGGAGTATGATGGCAGGACAATCAAGCCTGAAATGGTTCTGGGGCAACCCAGGAAAGGCATAAAGGTCTGCTATTGTACTGATTCGAGACCCGTTGAGGAACTGGCTGATTTAATAAAGGAGGCTGACCTGTTTATATGCGAAGGTATGTACGGGGATAATGGGGACCTGGATAAAGCCAGGCAAAAAAAGCATATGCTTTTTTCAGAGGCAGCAGGGCTTGCAAAAAGCGGAAATGCAAAGGAATTATGGCTCACCCATTTCAGCCCTGCCCTTGAAAAGCCGGAAGAATATATTTATTCAGCCAGCTCGGTATTTAAAAATTCTGTTGCAGGAAAAGACCTCATGGTCAGGAATATAAAATTTGAAAACGAAGAATAGACGCCCGGATTAAAGTGCCGGGCTTTATAATGTAAGAAGTATGATTAAATGACAACTTCATAATTACATTAAAAGCATATTAATTCATATGCCATAATGCCGTATATTCTACAAAGAATATGCGGTGTTTTTACTTTGTTGTCATGGACAGCTGAATCATACCCCGGCTTGTACCTCCTGCTTGAGAGTAATTGTGTGTTTTTAACTTAAACTGCAGCACAAAAGCCATATAGCTGCCCAACCCCGCAGTGCCGGTTCAAAAGGTTGATAATGTTGAATACACAGGATTTATACATTCGGATATGCATATGAAAGAATTGATATGGAATATTATTGAATGTGCATAATAAATGTATGCTGCCGTGCCATGAAACCTCAATAAGTATACCTGCCGCAGGGTTGAGACCGACTAAAAAATAATACTGGTAAAATCAGTAAAAATTATGGAATTTGGTGTTGGAGCACAATTGATTTATGAAAGTTGAAATTCTTAAAATTGCAAATGAATAATTATTCATTTATAAAAAGATTTCTGGATTTTTTTATTAAAAAATTTTTTTTTGTTTAGAGATTCAACTGTTTCAAACATCTTGAAAAGGCTTTAATTAAGGGTTGCAGACTAAAAATAAATAAATATTTTGTGCTGCCTGACAAAAAAATCTGCAATATTCCAAATAAATACTTTTAAATTTTGCAGATTATGTGTTAAAATCGAAGGTATAAAATATATAAATTACAATTAAGGGTGTGAAATATGCTAAATTATGGTTTGCCAAATAAACAGGGGCTTTACGATCCGGCATTGGAACATGATGCATGCGGAATGGGATTTGTCGTAAATATTAATGGTGAAAAATCCCATGATATCGTTGCTGACGCTTTGACTGTACTGGAGAACTTAAATCACAGAGGAGCCAGCGGAGCAGACGAAAATACAGGTGACGGGGCTGGAATATTGGTTCAGATCCCTCATGACTTTTTTAAGAGAGAATGTGAAGTTTTGGGCTTTGATCTGCCTGAAAAGGGTAATTACGGTGTAGGAATGGTATTTGCCCACAAGTATGACGATTTCAGAAAGACACAGATTGAAGCCTTCGAGCAGATTGTTAAAGAGGAAGGCCAGAAAATACTTGGCTGGAGAGAAGTGCCTATTGACAAGACTACAATAGGTGAAAGTGCAAAATCTGTTATGCCCAGATTTATTCAGGTATTTATTGAGAAGTCTTCTGATATAACAAATGAGATGGATTTTGAAAGAAAACTCTTTACAATAAGAAAGAGATCGGAAAAAATTATCGGACCCATGTGTGAAGACAAGGGTAGTATATTCTATGTTGCAAGTCTTTCATCAAAAACCATCGTATATAAAGGTATGCTCACAGCCGAACAGCTGAGAAATTTCTACCTTGATCTTTCAGACCTTGACTTTGTTTCGGCATTGGCAATGGTTCACTCAAGATTCAGCACAAATACCTTCCCGAGCTGGGAAAGAGCACATCCTAACAGATACCTCGTTCACAATGGTGAAATCAACACAATCAGAGGTAATGTCAATTGGATGAAGGCACGTCAGAAATGTATGGATTCACAACTTTTTGACGATATCAACAAGGTTTATCCCATTGTTGATGAATCAGGAAGCGACTCCTCCATGTTCGACAACAGCTTGGAATTTATGTACCTTACAGGTATAACACTTCCTCAGGCCATAATGATGATGATTCCTGAACCATGGGAAAAGAACAGCCTGATGTCAAAAACCAAAAAGGATTTCTATGAATTCCAGAACTATATTATGGAACCCTGGGATGGTCCTGCTGCCATGGCATTCTCCGACGGTGATGTTATAGGCGCTACCCTCGACAGAAACGGACTTCGTCCTTCAAGATACTATGTAACCAAAGATGACAAGGTTATACTTGCCTCTGAAGTTGGTGTTGTTGAAATCAAGCCTGAAAATGTAAAATATAAAGGCAGGCTTGAGCCCGGCAGAATGCTTCTTATCGACACCAAGGCACAAAGAATAATTTCCGATGAGGAAATTAAGGAAAGCGTTGCAAAGGCTCATCCATACGGAGAGTGGAACAAGAAACACATTTTCAATCTCAGTGATATGCCTGTTGAAAAATCAAAGGAAGAAAAGGTAAGGGAAGATATATTACAACAGCAGAAAGCTTTTGGATATACCTTTGAGGATGTGAATAAATATGTACTGCCCATGGCAACTTCAGGAGTTGACCCGGTAGGTGCAATGGGTATGGATACTCCTTTGGCAGTACTCTCTGAGAAGCCTCAGATGTTATACCTGTACTTCAAACAGCTGTTTGCACAGGTTACAAATCCTCCTATAGACGGAATAAGAGAAGAAATAGTTACTTCCAGCAGTATTTTACTCGGTACGGCAGGTAACTTGCTGGAGCCCAACAAGGATAAGACTGCAAGTATATTCCTTGAGCATCCCGTATTGACTAATGAACAGCTCAATACTTTAAAGAACTTGAATAACGAGTATTTCAAGGCGGCAACCATTTCCATGCTTTATAAGGTGGCAGAAGGTCCAAAGGCTATGGAAAAGGCATTGTCAAGAATATTCAAGGAAACCGACAGGGCAATAGCTGACGGTGCCAATATCATTGTACTTTCCGACAGGGGTGTAGACCGGGAATTTGCGGCAATTCCTGCTTTACTTGCAGCTTCCGGCCTGCATCACCATTTGATAAGAAGAGAGATCAGAACCAGTGTAGGTATAGTTCTTGAGTCTGGTGAGCCTAGAGAAGTACACCATTTCTGTACTCTTATCGGTTATGGTGTAACTGCAATCAATCCATATATTGCCTATGAAAGCATTAAAGAGCTTTCCGAAAAAGGCCTGCTTGGTTCATTAACCTATGAGGAAGCTAAAAAGAACTTTATCAAGGGTACTGTAAAAGGCGTACTTAAAGTACTCACAAAGATGGGTATATCTACAATCCGCAGCTATCATGGCGCACAGATATTTGAAGCTGTAGGTCTCAGAAAAGACCTGATAGACAAATACTTTACTCTGACACCATCAAGACTTGAAGGTATCGGTATGGAAGAAGTAGCTCTTGAAAATCAGATGAGACATGAAAGCGCATATGTGGATTCTCCATACAGCGAGACTCTTGAAGTTGGCGGAACCTTCCAGTCCAAAGAGGACGGAGAAGTTCACATGTACAATCCTGAAACTATTTACATGCTTCAGAAGGCATGCCGTGAAGGAAACTACGAGCTCTTCAAGCAGTACTCAAAGAAAATAAACGAAGAAGAAATAATTACTCTTAGAAATATACTTGAATTCAAATATAATATCGGTGACACAATTCCGGTTGAAGAAGTTGAGTCTGTTGATTCAATAGTTAAGAGATTCAAAACCGGAGCAATGTCCTACGGTTCAATCAGTAAGGAAGCCCATGAATGTCTGGCTGTTGCCATGAACAGACTTGGCGGCAAGAGCAACACCGGTGAAGGCGGAGAAGATCCTGAAAGATTTAAGGTAATGGAAAACGGAGACTCCAAGAGAAGTGCCATCAAACAGGTTGCATCCGGACGTTTCGGTGTTACCAGCAATTACCTTGCCAACGCTGAAGAAATTCAGATTAAGATGGCACAGGGTGCAAAACCTGGTGAAGGCGGACAGCTTCCCGGACGTAAGATCTATCCTTCAATTGCAAAGGTTAGACATTCAACTCCGGGCGTGGACTTGATTTCACCTCCACCGCACCATGATATTTACTCAATTGAAGACCTTGCCGAACTTATTCATGACTTGAAGAATGCCAACAACAAAGCAAGAATCAATGTAAAGCTTGTTTCCGAAGTTGGTGTTGGTACAATAGCAGCAGGTGTTGCAAAAGGTAAGGCTGACGTAATTCTTATAAGCGGTTACGACGGAGGAACAGGTGCTTCTCCATGGACTAGTATAAAAAATGCCGGTCTTCCCTGGGAGCTTGGACTTGCTGAGACCCACCAGACTCTGGTGCTTAACAAGCTGAGGGACAGAGTTGTTGTTGAAACTGACGGAAAGCTTCTATCCGGTAAGGATGTAGTTGTTGCTGCATTGCTTGGAGCAGAAGAATTCGGTTTCGCTACCACTCCTCTTATAGTCCTTGGCTGTGTGATGATGAGAGTATGTAATCTCAACACTTGTCCTGTAGGTATAGCAACTCAGAATGAAGAACTCAGAAAGAACTTCACAGGAAAACCTGAGTATGTTGAGAACTTTATGAGATTTATTGCGCAGGAAATGCGTGAAATAATGGCCAAACTTGGCTTCAGAACAATTAATGAAATGGTTGGCCGTACGGACAGACTTAAAGCAAAGGATACAATAAAGCACTGGAAGGCATCCAAGCTTGATCTCTCTGCAATTCTTTACCAACCTTATGCAGGCAGTGATGTAGGCAGATACAACACTCAGCAACAGAACCACATGATGGATAAGTCACTGGGCATCAAAAAGCTTCTGAGAATGTGCAAGCCTGCCCTTGAAACCAAAAAGCCAATTAGAGCGAAACTCAGGATTGAGAATGTTGACAGAGTTGTAGGTACACTTATTGGCAGTGAGATCTCCAAGAGATACGGTGAAGAAGGTCTGCCTGAAGACACCATCAAGCTCAACTTCGTTGGTTCAGCAGGACAGAGCTTTGGAGCATTTATTCCAAAGGGAATGACTCTTGAACTGGAAGGTGACTCTAATGACTATATCGGAAAAGGTCTTTCAGGCGGTAAAATAATGGTTTATCCTCCAAAGACTTCAGATTTTGAACCTGACAAGAACATTCTTATAGGTAATGTTGCATTCTATGGTGCAACTCAAGGTGAAGCCTATATCAACGGTATTGCAGGTGAGAGATTCTGTGTCAGAAACAGCGGTATAAAAGCTGTTGTTGAAGGAGTAGGGGATCACGGCTGTGAATACATGACAGGCGGTAGAGTTGTAATTCTCGGCAGAACCGGAAGAAACTTTGCAGCAGGTATGTCAGGTGGTATAGCATATGTTCTGGACTTTAATGAAGAATATTGCAACAAGTCCCTGGTATTGCTTGAAAAGATCACAAACGAAGCCGAACTTAATGAAATTAAAAATATGATTGCTAAACATGTTGAATACACTGGTAGTCCTCTGGGTGGAAAAGTTCTTGCTGACTGGAATAATTATTCACAGAGATTTACCAAGGTAATACCAAAAGATTATAAGAAAATGCTTGAAAGCATTGAAAAAGCTCACTCAAAGGGTTTAAGCGGAGAAGAGGCTTTAATGGCAGCATTTGAAGAGAGTTTTAAAAATTAATAGATGGTTGAATTTAATTCTAATGTTATAAAAATGCGGACCGGGTCCATGCCATTTCCAACATGGTATTTGAACTAAATGCCGGGCATGGACATATTAAAGAATTAAGGTGTGAATGTGAGGGGTAAATGCGTGCTTAACATGCCATAGTACACCTCGCATAGGCAAAACCCGCTTTGCGTGTTTTGTTTGAATATATAGGAGGATAGTATGGGAAAAGCTACTGGATTTTTAGAATATGAAAGAATTGACCCGAAAAAAAGAGCTCCGGAAGAAAGAATAAAAGACTGGGATGAGATTCGTATTGAGCGTGATCCCGAGGTTATTAAAAATCAGGCTGCAAGATGTATGAACTGCGGTATTCCGTTCTGTCATGGCGGGGTACTCTTAAACGGTATGGCTGCCGGATGTCCTGTTCACAACCTTATTCCCGAGTGGAATGACCTGGTTTACAAGGGACAATGGAGAGAAGCTTATAAGAGGCTTAGCAGAACAAACCCTTTCCCTGAATTTACGGGAAGAGTATGTCCTGCTCCTTGTGAAGGTTCATGTACTGAAGGCTACAATATGGAGTCGGTAACAATACATGAAATTGAATACGAAATCATTGAAAGAGCTTTTGCAGAAGGCTGGGTAAAGCCGAATAAGGCAAAACCGACAGGAAAGAAAGTTGCTGTTATCGGTTCCGGTCCATCCGGTTTATCGGCTGCATATTATTTGAATGCCGTGGGACATGAGGTTACTGTTTATGAAAGAAATGACAGAGCCGGCGGACTTCTGATGTACGGTATACCTAACATCAAAATAGACAAGGGTATTGTTGAAAGAAGAGTCAATCTCTTAAAGGAATCAGGAATAAAGTTTATATTCAATACTGAAGTGGGTAAGGATATCAGCACTCAGGAACTGGTTGACAACAATGATGCCGTTGTACTTTGCGGAGGAGCTACCAAAGCAAGAGGACTTAACGTTCCAGGCAGTGAGCTTAAAGGAATTTACTTTGCTGTTGATTTCCTTAAGGCAAATACAAAGAGCCTTCTTGATTCAAAACATGAGGATGACAATTATATCAGTGCCAAAGACAAGAATGTAATAATCATCGGCGGTGGAGATACAGGAACAGACTGTGTGGCCACCTCCTTGAGACATGGCTGCAAGAGCGTTTACCAGTTTGAAATTATGCCGGAACCGCCAAAAGCAAGAGAAGAAAAATCAAATCCCTGGCCTGAGTGGCCCAAGAAGCTTAAGGTTGACTACGGTCAACAGGAAGCTATTGCTGTGGCTGGAAATGATCCGAGAAATTACCTCATCAACACTACCAGGATAGTAGGTAATGAAAAGGGTGAAGTAACAGAGGTTCACACAGTTGAAGTTGTATGGGGTAAGGACGCACAGGGAAGATTCGGACCTCAGCCGGTGTCCGGAAGCGAAAAGGTTTGGAAGGCTGATCTCATACTTCTTGCCATGGGTTTCCTTGGACCTGAAGATACCATACCAAACGAGCTTGGCCTGGAAAGAGATCCCAGAAGCAACATTAAAGCCGAGTTTGAAGAGCATCAGACCAATCTGGACAAGGTATTTACCGCAGGAGATATGAGAAGAGGTCAGAGCCTGGTAGTATGGGCCATACAGGAAGGAAAGCTGGCTGCGAGAGAAGTAGACAAATTCCTTATGGGTAAATCGGTAATAAAGAAATAAGCAACACCGCTATGTAACCGGTATCAGCTTATTAACAGGTTAATAAAGCCTTATACTCTGTCATTGGAGTATAAGGCTTTAGCTTATTCAGGAAGATATTTGACTACATCTGTTTCTCCAGCTGTTCCACTACATTTTTCATTTTATGCACTATATCAGGAGCATCCATTTGCGGTGTAAAAATCTCAAGCAGGCATAATTTTTGACTGCACAACATCTCTGCCTGCCTTATGGCATCATCAAGTTCTCTGTTTGTGTGAACCCTGGCAGAAAAGAAATCACCTCCGAAAGCCTCCAGAAGCTTTGAATAATCCCATAAGGCGATATTATTGTAGAGCGCCGGCCTGGGAGCGGCATTGAGATATTTTTCGATGGTGTATTCCCTGTTGTTAACTAAAAATATAATTGGTTTGCACTTATTGGTCAGCATGGAACTGAATTCCTGGACAGTCATCTGATTGGAGCCGTCCCCCACAAATAAGATTACTCTTCTGTTTTTATCTGCCATACATGCCCCGAAGGTTGCAGGAGTTCCATAACCGATACTGCCCCAACCTCCCTGAGTAATGTAGGTTGCACCCTTTGGCAGTTTCAAAAGTGCACTGCCGAATTGAAATGTACCTGCATCAGCAATTATAATATCATTATCCTTAAGCATTTTCTGAATTCTTGGATAGTAATATTTAGCGGTTACGGGTTCATCTGCATTTGAGTAATCATAATCATATGAAAAGCTTACCTGGGGCACCGAGGACATTTTTTTATTTATACTGCCCGGAAGTGCATTCAATAAATCCTGAATTAATATATTTTCATAGGTTGCCATACCCACAGTTACTTTTTCAGGCTGGATATCAATTATATTGACAGGATTCAGTCTTGCGGTAAAGGAACCTGTATTATAGTCTGACCATTGAGTTCCGACTGCCAGAATGCAATCCGATCCTTCAATAATGTTTTGAACCTGAGGATTACCCAGACTGCCTGCATAAAGTCCAATAAAGTTATTATGCCTTTCATCAAAGGAACCCTTACCCATCATCATTGTGGCAACAGGGAGATTTATTTTTTCCACAAGCTGCTGTACTTGATTTTGCAGGTTATATCTGGACACATGTACGCCGGATAGCAAAACCGGGTTTTGTGCCTGGTTTGCCATTTGGCTGATATGCTGTACTGCAGCCTGTAAGGAGGTCTGGCTAGTCTGTTTTTTTGAAATATTAACATCTCTCTGCATAACCGGCTTATTGACAATATCAGAGGCAAACAGAAGATATACAGGCTTCTTTGTCTCTTTTGCCGTTTGAATGGCAGCAGGTATTTCTATTGAAGCGTTTTCAGGCGTTATTTTTGCAGTATATTGAGATATGAATCCATATAAATTTTTAAAAACCTCAAAATCTCCATCAAGAAGAGTGTGATGCATTTGCTTGTGTGCCTGCTGCACTGATGTTTTTGGTCCGCCGATAATGTGCACAACCGGCACACTTTCACAATATGAGCCTGCTATGGCATTGCAGGTACTTAATTCCCCAACGCCGAAAGTGGTTATCAGTGCACCTATACCTTGAACCCTTGCATAAGCATCAGCAGCATAACCGGCATTTAATTCATTACAGCAATTTACAAAATTAATTGCTGTGTAGTCCTCTAAAACATTGAGAAGTGAAAAATTATAGTCTCCCGGAACACCAAAAATTTCTGAAATGCCCTCATTGCTTAAACAATCATATAAAAAGCTGCCTATAGTTTTTTGTGACATATTTTGCTCCTTAAATTTACTAAAGTTGTTCAGCTTATATTAGTATCACCAAGAGGTAAATAATCATGCTGATTATTAAGCAGATAAAGTAAAACAAAAATTCTTAACAGTTTGAAATGATTTTTTTGGTTCTGCATGGGTTTTAGTTGGGCTTCATTGTATAAGTAACATTATTAAAGGTATTGTGACAGTTGAAAGTAAGGTTGTAAAAGCTACCACCCTTGAAGCAAATGAGGTGTCACCGTCATACATTTCGGCAAAGATTGTGGTGGTTGCAGCTGCCGGCATAGCCACCAGCAGAACGCAGGTTGACAGCAGCATATCTGAAAATCCCAACAGTTTCATTATCAAATAAACCAGCACCGGGATCAGGAGCAGCCTTACAAAGGCTGAAAAATAAAGCTCAATCCCTTTAAAAAGTGTGCTTAATTTACAGTTTGCAATGTTTGCTCCTACAATCAGCATGGACAATGGTATGGTCATTGAGCCGATCAGGTGAATACTTTGGGTTAGCGGGTAGGGCAGATCAATTGAAAAAATAAAAAGCACCAGGCCTGTTAAAACCGAAATGATTCCAGGATTAATAAATGCTTTAACAAGGGCAGCTTTTCCAAGTGTTTTTTCTTTTCTGAAAATAACTACACCGTTGGTCCAAAGGAATATATTAAAGACAGCTACATAAACTGAACCCAGTAATATCCCTGTACTTCCAAAAAGACTATCCAGAATGGGAAACCCTACAAACCCGCAGTTTGAATAAATAGCAGAGAACTTCATTATTTTCTTTTTACTCTCTCCATATCCGATAAAAAGCAGCTGGCTCAAAATTGATGATAATGTATGGGCAGCCACTGAAAATATAAAAACAATTAACAGGCTTATCATTAGTTCCTTTTCATATACTACCTGAAAAGATGAAATAACCAGTAAAGGATTTGTTATTTTCAAAAGCAGACCCGAGAGTTTACGGTTTACGTTTTCATCCAACAGATCAATTTTTTTTGAGTAAAATCCTGTACCCATTATCAGAAGTAAAACAAGCACC
Organism: Eubacterium sp.; assembly: GCA_029266335.1. Classification (GTDB taxonomy): domain Bacteria; phylum Bacillota; class Clostridia; order Acetivibrionales; family DSM-1351; genus Ruminiclostridium. The sequence goes on from JAQSXC010000017.1 coordinate 35,970, forward strand.
TGATTTAATACCGTGATAGAATTCATAAAGCACTCTCCGGGAATATAGATTATTTATATAGTAATCATATGACCTTCAATATTAAAGGTTACAACAGGAAAAGCTTATAAATTAATTCCGTTCTCTTAAGTAAAGTCTATATGGATATGGAAAAGTACACTCTTTGTCAAATTAACATACTATATATTACCGGAAAGTCCTTTATCAACTATACAGGGGGGATATTATGCTGACTGGGATGGGGTATATTAAACAGTCTATAGAAACCAATCTTTTTTTCTTGAGAATAATGAAAGAACATATTGTTTTTGCGGCTTCAGCACTTACTCTGAAGGACGCACATATGTTACCCGGCCTGATGCATGCCAAAGAAAGCTTTGATAGGCTGCTTGATGAAACTGTCAATCTTGCCGGAGGTGTAGTAACCCCTGCAAGTATGAGTGCCGGTGACATTGTTACTGAATATACATATAAAGCCGAAATTGCTACAAGTCAGTATACCGGCTTACCCATAAATACCGACATAACCCTGAAAGAAATCAGATTAATGAATAATCCTGGTACAGCTCATCAAAAGCCTGATGAACAGGTTATCGACAGTCTGAACAGAAGGATACTGACACTTCTACAGGATACTGTCAAAACACAAAAAGAAGTTCTGCAGAGGATACTTAACTGTAAGATGTACACACAGATTTATCCTTTAATGCTTGATCATGTGATCAGAGAAGCCGAGCATTACCTGCAGCAGCTTCAAACTTTTCTCAGACGTGAAGACATACATGGTGAGGCGCATCAGGCAGCTGCGTATGAGGCCTTCTGGAATGATATCATGAGTGAACATGCAAAATTTATACGAGGGCTTATGGATCCTGTAGAAGAAGAAATCATCAGAACTGCAAATGGTTTTTCAGAAGAGTTTGATGAACTTACAGCAGCAGCCCTGGAAACATATGAGAAACTTGATCGATTACATCTGGTTACCAGAAAGAGCATTATAGCAACAACCGGTATCAGAAATTTCAAGGAACAGGGGACGGAAGGAATACTGGCATGTAACATCAGATCAATTATGCTGCCTTTGTTAAGTGATCATGTATTGAGAGAAGCAAATCATTATCTGAAGAATTTGAGATTGTATACGAAATAATAAGAAAATCCAGTGTGGAATAGGCTGGCAATTCAAATCCAGTCAAAATCCATAAATAAATATTTACGTTATGGAAAAGGGATTAATTCATAATCCTTTTTTTCATGGATTTATGTATATTCATAATTTTAAAAATAATGTATAATATAAATATGACTAAGTCATAAAAGCTGATAATAAATATTTTTAAGGAGGGTCTCTATGGTAGGTACCATATATAAAAACGTTTTTAATCCGGACGCCGTAGCTCTGCAATTCAAAGACAGCCAGATAACCTACGGTCAGCTTGATGAGACTGTAACAGGTTATGCCAGCTATTTTAAAAATCTGGGACTTAAAGCCGGAGAACGGGTTATATTAAGCTGTACAAATTCCCCTGAATTCATTTATTCATATTTCGGAGTTGTAAGAAACGGAGGTATAATTGTTCCAATTAATCTGCTTTTGACAATGGAAGAAATAGCTTATCTGATCAAGGATTCTGAAGCAAAAAGAATGATTATTCACCCTCTGATTCTGCAAAAAGCCAAAATTACCAAGGAAACAATTCAGAATGCATTAAATATTGATGTAATTGTTCTTGACGAGCAATTAAAAGAAAATATTTCTGAACTGACCACTGTTGAATTTGAAGATATTGCTGATGAAAATGCTGTTTCGACTTTCCTGTATACTTCAGGTACAACAGGGAAACAGAAGGCAGCCATGCTTTCACATAAAAATCTTGTATTTAATTCCGAACAGTGCAGACTTGGACTTAAAGGTGTTCCGGAAGATAACTATATGTGCGTTCTTCCAATGTTCCATGTTTTTGCTTTTACAGCATGTGTTTTAATGCCGTTATGGTCGGGCTCGAAGATTACAATAATGGAAAGCTTTCAGCCAAAGGAAGTAGTGGAATCGTTAATAAGAGACAAAATAACAGTGTTTATGGGTGTTCCATCAATGTATGTTGTCTTGCTGGAAGCCGGAAAAAACAGTATAGGCTTTCCTGATTTAAGGTTGGCTGTTTCGGGCGGAGCAGCTCTTCCTGTTGAGATATTCAGACAGGCAAAGGAAATACTCAAATTACCCATTGTGGAAGGTTATGGTCTTACTGAGGCATCTCCCGCCGTATGCTTCAACCCATTGGATGGTATTCAGAAAGAAGGTTCCATAGGCTTGCCATTACCTTATCAGGAATGTAAAATAGTAGATGAAAATAATATTGAATTGACCACCGGACAGGTTGGAGAGCTTGCTGTAAAAGGCAGCAATGTAATGCTTGGTTATTTTAAGCAGGAGGAAGAAACCCAAAAAGCTCTTGCAGACGGGTGGCTGCATACCGGAGATATGGCTAAAAAAGATGAGGAAGGGTATATCTACATTGTGGACCGTAAGAAAGATATGGTCATCGTTGGAGGCCTTAATGTCTATCCGAGAGAAGTCGAGGAAGTTATTTATCAATACTCAAAGGTAAAAGAAGCTGCAGTCATAGGTCTTGATGACAAGCTCAGGGGAGAATACGTTAAGGCATATGTTGTCCTGAAAGAGGGAGAAGAATGCACCTCTAAGGAGCTTCTGCGCTATTTGAAGGAAAGACTGGCAATATACAAGCTTCCGAGAGAAATAGATTTTGTCCCAGGTCTGCCAAAGAACAGTACGGGAAAAATAATGAAACGTTGGTTAAAAGAAAAATAAGAAACTTAAAACTTTTCACTTTTTAGTAAGAGTTAATTTAAATATACGATTCAGGGTGATAGGATGAACAATAATTTAGAGTGTATACACGGGGGAATATGCCATCTGGGTGAAGGACCCCTATGGAATACAGAGCAGCAGAAGCTTTTCTGGACAGATATATATAACCGCAGGATTTGGGTTTACGACACCGCTTCGGGCAGCAGTACTGTTTTCTGGGAAGGGGAGCATCAGGTGGGTGGTTTTGCCTTCACTAAGACCGGGAGTCTGGTATTATGTACTGATAAGGGTGTATTCCATCTTAAAATAAATTTTCAGGGTATATTGGACAGAGAACCTGAACTGTTGTTTGAAATACCCTTGCAGGAAAGTGAAATGTTCAACGATATAACTGTAGATCCCAGGGGCCGTATATTTGCAGGTACCCTGGTAAGGTCTTCCTTTACCGGCGGAACTCTGTACCGGCTGGAAAAAGGGAAGAAACCTGAAATAGTTTTAAAAGGGTTATATTGCTCAAATGGAATGACTTTTTCCCGGGACCTGAAGTATTTTTATCATACAGACAGCACTGTCCGCCGGATTACAAAGTATGAGTATGACATTGCTACAGGCAATATTGAAAGACCAAAGGTTTATTATCAGGGAAGTGAAGCAACCGGCTCACCTGACGGAATAACTCTGGATTCGGAAAACCATGTCTGGGCTGCCTTCTGGGGAGGTGGCCGCGTCAAAAGAATAGATCCTTCAGGTAAGGTTGTTGAAGAAGTGGCTGTTCCGGCACGGCAGCCTTCAAGTGTCATGTTTGGCGGAAAAGGTCTTGAGGAGCTTTATATTACCTCAGCCGCCGAAAACGCGGATAATATTATAACTGGTTATTGCAGTGACGGCACATTTGCAGGCGGTCCTGTTTACAGACTGAAACCCGGTGTTACCGGAAGAGAAGAATGGCTTGCTGATTTTTAATCAGTAAGTCATTAACAGAATGAACTTTTTTAAACATCCGGCAAAAGTTACCCATATCGTAAAAACCTGTTTTCAGGCAGATCTCTTTAATAGATAGTCTTGTTGTAGCCAATAGTTTCCGTGCCTCAAGAATCCGTCTGCTCTGAATGTACTGATAGGGGGTCTGCTGGACCAGTTCCCTGAAAACCGTATGCAGATGAGGGATGCTTAGGCCGGCCATATCTGCCAGGTAGCCAATATTTATATCCTTGTGAAAATTATTATCTATCCACTTTATAATTCTTTGAATTTCCTCCTGCCTCTTGTTTAAAGCAGGCTGATCCTTGCTGGCCGACTTGCAGAACCAATACAGTTGACCAAAAACATAAAGAGACAGCTTGTCAATATCCCGTATTTCACTGTGGTACTCAGTCAGCAGATTGTCTATGAAGCTCTGAAAGGAAATTCTGTCCGGCCACTGGCTGATACCGCTGAAATCATACTCCCTGAGGTACTCAAATACAATAACTATACATTCATATGGATTTTCGGTATCGTTAAGATAGATGGTCTCTTCGCCGGGATTGTGAAAAATAAGCGTACCGGGAAAAGCCTCAACGGTTCTGCCGTTATAATTGTAGAAGCCCCTTCCGGCTGTGATGATTTCAACTTCCTGATTACCTTCGGCTATAATTCTGGGAGAAGGACTTTCGCCGAAAGGAGCTTTAAAAAACCATACATTATTGATCCGCGGGACAGCTAACATATAATCACCTGATAAAAAATTAATGACAATTTCATTTGAATTTAACAGAAATATTATAATATGGATGATATTTTTTAACAAGAGGTGCAAGCCGTATAAGTTTCAAGGTTTGGGTAGAGTTATCCTGGCTGCATTACAGCTTATTTACTGAAAGTTATTTGTACATTTTATTTTTTTGATATTTTTCAGAAGCCTGCCATTTATGTTTTAGAAGCCTGCCATTCAAATAGTCAAATATTTTTTCCGAATAAACATAGCTCATGGTAAGGAATATGGGATATACTCCGAAAATATATCTGGACTTTACTTCCCACAGCAGGTAAAAACCTAGATATAGAAGAATCACATAAACAAAAAGCTCCATTCTCAAATCCTGTTTCCTCACAGAGTCAAAGAGATAGAGAATGACAAGGCCCAGCACAAACCAGTTGAAGGAATGGAGCAGCCAGTCAAGAGATACTCTTACAGCTGTATCCCAGGGTTCCACATGCTTAACAAGGGGGGTATTGTACAAAACGAAGTGTTCAGCCCTCACGGCCTGAGACAGCCCGTAGTAATTAACACTGTAAGTTCCTTCCGTCCACAGCCAGAAGGTTTTTTTAGTATAGAATCTGAATACCTGATGCAGTCCTGAGGTTTTTATTTTAGAAAACAGATCATCTATAAAGAATATTGCAGCATCATGTTTGTTGCATTTGAATCTATGAACAAAGATGGATATGTTTTTTCCACCGTCCCAATAACCCAGCTTTTTATCGGGAAAGCCCATATTTATCCAACGCCATACCGGGTTTGAATGGACTCCCACAGGCTCTGCTATGATTCCGGTTTTTACACCGATAAAGCTGAATGCTTTAATTGGAACATTGAAAAGTAAAATACACATGGCAGCATACGCGATGTTTTTAATATTGATTTTTGTTTTCAATTCAAGGTTTGTGCTCCAATATAAAACTATTGCTGCCATAAACAAAAAAGCAACACTTCTCATAAAGTTTCCTGCCATAAGAAATATGGTAGTGTACAGGGCATATTTTCCAAGCCTGTGCCTTGTATATCTGAGTGCATTCAACATGGCTGCCAGGCAGAAGGTATTACTGAAAATGTCTCCATAGGTGAAATTGTTCAGAATAATCGGAGGCAGAAAGGTCACTGCCAGCAATAGCATCCCGCAGGCTTTGTCCTGCCGCTCAGGATAAAGTTCCTTATATATTTTATATATAATAACAGCTGATATTGAATTAAAAATAACATTAATAAGTCTTAATGATATATTTGAATCGGGTAAAAAACTATATAGCAGAGTGAAAAAAAGAGTTATCCCTATATTGTTTGGATAATATCCCAAATAATTACCTATACCAAGAGATAAAAAATTACCCTTTAGAAACTGCTTTGCAATTCCGTCTATAATAAGTGCATCTTCATATGTGTTTACAGGAAAGAGGAAAACAAATGCAATCTGCAAAAGGAAATAAAGTCCTATGACCCGGAATAGAAACTTTTTCTCCTGAACCTTTGATAGAAGCAAAGCAATTTTGTTAACCAGCATAAAAAAAATAAAGGCTAAAAAAGCCAGACCCATAAGCAGTAAGGGCTTTTGAGGTGAAAGCCTGGGGAAGGGTGCAGCCCAGCCGTGTAAAAACAGAGTCAGTACCCACATTAATGAAAAAAATAAGGCAAGTGCTGTAAATGCAAAGGTCTTGAATTTTAATAAGAAATTTATCAAAAGTTATTCCTCCAACCATAACCGATTTATATTACTTGCGATTATTTATTTCACTTTACATAATCTACCCATCAAATTTTATATAATTCGTGTTAATTATTGAAGAAAAATAATAATTTTTCCGATATTTTTGTTATATTCTTGCACTTTTAGCCGAAAAGATATATTATTAAAATTATTTCATAAGATGGATTTATTTTTAATGGTAATTGAATAGGTAAAAAGGTAAACCTGCCGGAAGGCAGAGACACAAAGCTGTGTAGGAATAATTTACCCAGCTTTTTATTTTTATTTAGGGATTTTGAGTGGTAATTTTACTATTGTTATTTTTGTATTTGAGGGGAGTGAATATATAAGACAGGTGGTAATACCTGCGAAGGCCTATTACACTATTACCATAAAAGTATTCATTATTAATATATGAAAGGAGAAGACCTATGAAAAAACTCAAAGTAAATATATTTATTAAACTAATAACAGTTTCGCTGCTTTTTGTAATTGTTCCGCTTTCAATTATGGGCATTGTAGGATTAACAAGATTCTCAGGCAATATAGAACAACAGACCATAAGTAATATGGAAAGCAGCGTTGATATTAAAGTTGATTTGCTTCAAGAGGTTATCAATGGTGTGAAAAGAGAAGCATACTCTTCAGCCCATGATGCTAACGCCATCAGTGTACTTACAGATATGAACAATGGCGAAGCGAGTAAAAAAGCAGGTGAAATAGGAATAAAGAAAGTAACGGCAGGTAACTATCTGGAAGATCTTTTAAAGAAAAGCAACGGAATGTTTGAAAATCTTTTTTATGCCAACAGCAGGGGTGTTACAATAGCTGATGCCCTGGACGGTAAAGCTTTAGGCACCGATGTGAGTTCACAGGATTATTATATAACTGCCAGTAAAACAGGAGAGACAGTTGTATCAGATGTAGTAGTTTCTCCCTCAACTAAAAAATCAGTTATGGTAATCATGGTGCCGCTGTTTGATCGGAAAGATGCATTTATAGGGGTTTTCGGAATGCAGATAGATTTCGACAAGCTTACAGAAATGTTAATTGAGAAAACTGACGGAATTATATACAATTATTCAATAATTAACAGCAAGGGAATTGTTATTGCTGATGAGAATAAGGAAATTGTATTTAAAGAAAATCTGAATGAAACCGAATCGCAAAAGACATTGTTAGAAAAAATGAAAAAAGGCGAGGCATCACATGATTTTTATGAGTCAAAAGGTGTTAAAAAGGTAATGGCATATAAAATGTTTAAAGAGAATGGATGGTATGTTACGGCCTCCTGCTCGGTAAGCGATTACATGTCTTCAATTAACAGCCTGAGATTTTTTATAATAATAGTTGCATTGATTTGTGTTGCAGTGGCGGCGGTATTGGTTTACCTGTTCAGCCGTTCCATAGCAAAGCCTCTGAAACATCTATCAGAGGTGGCAGCTTCAATTTCATCCGGTGATCTTTCAAAAGATGTACATATTTCTCATTCGGGCGATGAAATAGAAAAACTGTCTGTGGATTTCTCGAATATGCTTGGTAATCTGAGAGGTTTGATTACCGATGTATCAATGATGAGTGAAAGCGTGGCAGCATCCTCGGAAGAAATGCTAAACTATCAGGCCGAAAAGATGACCGAGAATAAGCTGGTATCGGAAGAAGTTGCAAATGCTGTAAGTGAGCTGTCGCATAAGTCCAGAGAAATCGGAGAGATATTATCTGTAATTCAAAGTATTTCTGAACAAACTAATCTTTTATCGCTTAATGCAGCCATAGAAGCAGCCCGTGCAGGGGAACAGGGAAAAGGCTTTGCAGTTGTAGCCGAAGAGATTAGAAAACTTGCCGATCAATCAGGAAAATCAGTTAACAGAATAAATAGCATTATCAAGGAGGTACAGACAGGAGTACAGCATGCTGTAAGTGAAATTACGAAGGTAAAGACTGTAGTCCTGGAGCAGGAAAGTGCATTAAGTGAAACTGTACATGCCTTTGAAAATATTGCCGAAGTTGTTACATATATAAATGCAAACATAAAAAAAGTAGCCGGAGTGTCTTCTGAACTTGATTCAAAAGCCAAGGAAGCCGGTGAATTAATCGGTGAAATAGCCGCAATCTGCCAGGAGACGGCATCGGGTACCGAAGAGGCTGCAGCATCGGCACAGGAACAGACCTCGGTTATACACCAGATTGCCGGCGCTTCGGATAATCTTTCCAAGCTTGCGGTCAAGCTTCAGCAGAGTATAGGCAAGTTTAAAACATAAAAACTAATATTTATTCAAGGGGTTGTTTCAATATTGAAGCAGCCCCTTAGTTATTATTTTAAATTTACTGTATTTTCTAGTACGCTGTATATGATAAAATATTTGTATGAATGAAAATAGTAAACAGGGTAATAATGCAACCTTAAAGGAATATCATATCAGAATAAATAAAGTACTTGATTATATTGAGAACAATTTAGGGTCCGAGCTTTCTTTGGATACTCTTTCAAAAATTGCCTGTTTTTCTTCCTACCATTTTCATAGATTGTTTCATTCTCTATCGGGAGAAACCCTTGCAGGGTATATAAAAAAACGAAGATTGCTTGCTGCCGCAAACAGACTATATTACAGTCAGAACCCAAGCTTGTCGGACATAGCCTATGAATTCGGTTTTTCAAGTCAATCGGACTTTTCCAGGTCGTTTAAAGCCTTTTTTAATTTATCTCCTTCCGGTTTTTATAAGGAAAAAATTATAAAAAAATTGCAGGTAAGTAATCGAGAAGAGAATATAGAACACTCTGTGTTGTCGGAAGCAAAAAAACAGCAATATGAAATTGGAATAAGTATTAAACGTTTAGCGGATTATAGGGTTGCATACATACGCAATAAAGGGTTGTCCAAAATGCATAAGAGCCCAGAAATAGAAGCATCCTTTATAAAACTGTACACCTGGGCTATGGCCAGAGATTTAATCAGCCGGGAAACCATAGTTATGGGAATAACACTTGATAATCCTGAAATACTGCCCTTACAGGAATGCAGGCACGATACCTGCATAACCGTCGATCAGGCTGTGGAACCCGACGGGGTAATCGGTGTAAGAGATATACATACAAAAGCCAAGTATGTTTCCTTTAAATTTGATACAGGTATTCCTGAATTCCATAAAACTTTTTTTGAAGTGATTGATTACCTTTATGGGAATTGGATACCTCTGAACGGATATATACCTGAGGATAAGCCCTGCATTGAATTATATAAACAAAATACTGAAAACAAGCATATTTACATTGAACTGCTGATACCTGTACGCCCATTCTGAACGGGTATGACATATGATGAACCCCTGCCATTATCTCCAGGCTGAACTGATCGGTTAAGAAAGCAAGATTTGTATAATAAAAGGCAAGAAATCCAAATAGTATTACAAAAAAATTTGAAATAATTATTCTATAAATGCAGTAATACCTAATTTTTATGAGGTGATTGGAATGGTGGATACAGAGAATAGTTATTTTTTAAAGGAAGGGACTCCGGAGGAAACCTTGTTTATACCTTTGCTGGTTAAGGCGAAAGAATACTGTAATAAGGCTCCCCTGGTAAAGGACTCAAAGGCTTTTGAAATTTCGCAAAAAATCAGATCTGATTCAAAGAGATTTGATGGCGGAAGTATGGCCCATGTTGGTATTCTCACACGTTGTCAGCTTCTTGATAAAGTAGTTGCAGATTTTATACAGAGGAATACCGAGGGAATTATTATTAATTTAGGGGTTGGTCTGGACACCCGTTTTGATAGATTTGACAACGGGAAAATTAAATGGTTTGACCTGGATTTGCCTGAAGTAATAAACCTAAGGCGGATTTTCTTTTCCGAAAATGCCAGGGTGAAATATATTGGAAGCTCTGTAACTGATCTAACCTGGGCTGATGAAATATCAGTTTCAAAGACAGACAAGCTATTGATAATAGCAGAAGGTTTATTGATGTATCTGACACAGGAGCAGGTTATAAATGTATTTAAATATATTCATGAATGTTTCCCCGCTGCAGATTTTTATTTTGATGTGGTGCACAGCTACTTCACCGGAAAAGCCATAAGTTCACAGTTTATTTGGGGCCTTGATCAGGCCAGGGATATTTATGGAATAAATAATAATTTGAGTTTGGTTGAACATTGGAGTATTGGTGACTTTAATATAAACAGGCAGGGCTTTTTGCTCAGAATATTAAATCTTCTTCCGGCAACAAGGAATAGAAGCCAGATATTACATGTTACATTTAAATAGACAGCAATAACGGCCGGAGATGTACCTTTTTAATCCGGCCGTTATTACGGTTTCGCGAAACAGTTTTCATTCATGCTTTTCAAAAAACTAACCTCATACTTTCTAATACCTTGGTCTGTACACCAACTTTAAATTTCTGGTGGACCCATCTCCTTCCGGTAATTATTTTTTATACTGTTCATCAATCAATCAATGATTGTATTTTATATATACCTCTTTAAATAAACTCTAAACATAATATTTTAAAAAATATAAATTATTTTTATTACGGATGAAGATTTTAGCATTTGAACCTTTTTATAATACTCTGAATATCCTGTATCAAGAATATCTTATTTGCTGATAGAACCGGCCCGCAACCAGGCCGTGGCTAACAAATTAATGCAGAGAGGAAGGAAAGATATGGGAGTAGAATTAAATGCACTACATTGGATTTATTTATTATTTATGGTTTCAATCATTGTTGTTATGTTATTCAGAAGAGATACAAGCCTGGTATGTATTATAGGAATATTCTGTCTTGGTCTGGTTGCCACAGAATCGCTGTATCAATCGGTTATGGGTATTTTCAATAGCCTCATATATGCTATTAAAGAGCTTATGGGTACTATCCTTATAATTTCTGTTGTTACGGCAATGAGTAAGGAACTTCTAAGTTCAGGTATTAATGAGACTATGGTTTCTCCGTTTACAAAGCTGATCAGAGGTCCAAGACTTGCATACTGGGTTATAGGTATAGTCATGATGATTATCTCATGGTTTTTTTGGCCATCTCCGGCTGTTGCCCTTCTGGGTGCCGTATTGCTGCCGGTTGCGTTGAAGGTAAAACTGCCGGCAATGGGAGCTGCTGTTGCAATGAACCTGTTTGGACATGGTATAGCTCTTTCCGGCGATTATGTAATTCAGGGGGCTCCGAAGCTGTCGGCTGACGGTGCGGGAATTGCTGTCGGAGAAGTCGTTCAGGCTAGTATACCCCTGGTTATCGTAATGGGTGTTGTTACAACAATAGCCGCATTTTGGTTTTTAGTCAGGGATATGAGGAAGCAAA
>JAQSXC010000187.1 GCA_029266335.1 Eubacterium sp.
TAACTCCTAGTATTTAATTATAAGTTTTATAATGCCTATAACTTATATTACCCAATTTATCAAACAGTAAATCAAAAGTTCACTTTTATCCATATCTATTTCTGCATAACTGATTATTTTTTTAAAATCAAGCCGATGCAGAGAACTGGGAAGAAGTACTGAAAAGATTTAATGTTCTCAATATTATCAGAACGTCCGGTGCTATTTTGTCTTTTATTCTTCTGGCATTGTAACTTCTGTGCTGCTGCATTGAAGATTAATTTTTAAAGCCGGGCGCACGCCGTCACGGGCCGCACTGACATTGGCATAGCTGCGGATACTGCAGCCTGTACCGATAAAAAAAGCACGGGTCGGCTTGTTTCCTTGTGTTCGCAGCCACCACCAGGAACAGCCGACTTTTTCGCCGTTTCTGATGATATAGTTATCTTTGTTGGTCTTATCATATACATATAAGCTGCAGCCATCAGGTTTTTTCGCTTTGGCAAAGTCCGTTCCAACAGCACGCCTCAAATCCTTGCCGTATTTATCCGATACAGCCTTTATCTCGTCAACACTGAGCAAAAAAACCTTGTCCTCGGTATCCGGGCTGCCTTCTCCGTTGCCGGAGCAATGAGCCGTCTTTATAAATTCCTTTTCTGTGGCAGTGAATGCAGTGTTATAGAATTCATTGTTCAGCCACTTGCGCAAATCACAGTCCCTCCACGTAATATCCACGCAATCGTACCACGTAATATCTGCCGACTTGCCATGATACCGCTTGCAGTCCAAAATGTACTCACTTAAAATGAACAGCTCACTCCCGGAATTTTGCAGCACCCGCCACTTTATGGGCGTTCTGTCTGCACCGTCCGCCGTTTGTGGATAAGAGCCGAAATTAATGATTTCACCGTGTTTTGCATCCAGGTCGCAATCAACTATATGCAAATTGTTATCCTCCTTTATATTAGATAAATTATCTTTAGCCGGTATTTTCGTGCATGTTCTTTCGATAAATCTGAATCAATAACGCTAAATCTTTTCTCCTCGCGGGCTAATCTAATATATAAAACCGGTCCTGACACAAGAAGTTCCAGAGCACAGTATTCATACATTACTCAATATAGGTGGTCCATTTACCGCATTTATTACACCAGTATATGGCGAAGTCTAATGTTTCATCAGCTGCATCCAAATCGTAAGTGAAAATTTCTTTCTCTTTAATAAATCCTACATTCCTTCTCCAGACACTGAAGCTTTCAGCTTCACATTGCGGGCACTCGGAATCACATCTCCCAACATAGTCAAAATCGTCAATAGTTATCCCGTTATCATGTAAAAATTGAACTATAGCTTCCTCATAACCTGCATCTGAAAGCTCAATGAAATCATCCAATTTCAAAAATTCACTCATTTAAAACCTCCTGTAATTCCATTCTCCTGTAATTCCATTCTCCTGTTCGGCAAATGAGAACAAATAGTCTGCATTTACAATTTTTTATATGTTATGATTAAATTAGATGGAATTCAATTAATAGGAAGGGAAAAAACCCTTCCTTTTATTATATCATTGCTCTTTTCCATAAACATGGACTAACGAACTTTTTAATCTGTAGTTTCTAATTTACTTGCCTTTACAACAGATGACTATTCCTTTGCCGGTTGTTTTTCAAGCTTTATAAAAATCAGCTGTTATTTATACTTGAAATTACAAATTTAATGCAATATAATACCATTAAATAATTAATTTGGTATTTATGTATCGAATTAGAAATATTTGTGTTGAAAATCAGGAGTTTTTAGGATTGTCCTATGCTGTCGATTAACTGTTTTACTGAATAGATATTTGTACGTGATTTAGATAAAAATAGTTAGGAGTAATAAAATAATGGACGTTAAAAACCATATTGTTGAGCCCTTGATTACTCATATTCCTTTTGATAATTTCATTTTCTCATTATTAAACGATGATGATGATTGTTTTTTAAATATAATCATGAATCATTACATTGAAATAAGCTTTGAGTCTGTAGGAGATGACTTTTTTTACAGTTTTAAAAATAATTATCCCTGGAATGGATATGAGGGTATAAAATATAGCTTTATTCCAAGAATAATTTTAGAAGCAAATCAAATAGAATACACCAATTTAATTTTGTCATATATTAATCAAGGCTTCAATGTTCTATGCTATGTAAATGAATATTACATAAAGGCCTATTCCTTAAGATATCAGAAACGACATGTATCTCATGAAATAATGTTATACGGGTTCGATTTAGAAAAACAATTGTTTTATGTTAAAGACTTTTTCGATTTGTATACTTACTCAGAAAATATTGTAACCTTTAGTGAACTAACGGATTCTTTTCTTAATTACCATAAAACCATGAATACTATGGATACTGGAATAATCGCCATAAAAAAGAATGAAAATTACGCTTATCATTTTAGTCCGGAAACATTTCAACTGCATTTGAAAAATTTTAATAATATATCCGTTAGAAATACAAATGCAATTTTTAATATTAACATATTTGATACACTATATGAATATTTATCCAATGAACATAACTACGATCCAAGGTGTATAAGGGTTTTTTTCAATCTCATAAAAGAACATACAGTTCTTATGCAAAGAAGATGTATGTATCTGAAGTCCCTTTATCCTAATCCGGAGTTTGATAGCATACTTACTAAATATGAAGAAATAAAAAATGATACAATGCTAGGTAGAAATTTCTTTATAAGAAAAGAAATAAGAAGTAGAAATATGATGCTTCCAAAAACAGAAGATTTAAAGAAATATTGCCTTGCTATAAAACAATTAAAAGAAGATTACAGCAACCTTATTAAAAAAATTATATATTTATGTGATGCCATGAAGTAAAGTACTGATATGTAAGAGGTTGATAACTTTTAATCTTTATAAATCCTTTTTCATGAAACGAGCTTCGTTGGGAAAGAGCCGGCCATTCTCAGCCGAAAGCAGCACAGAAACACACATAGAAATCTGTAATATTGAGATATGATCCACCAAATGTATCAGGTCTTCAGATGTGTATGGTGTTTCCGACTGCAACCGCTACTGTTTCCAATTTAGCGTCAGTCAACCTGTCAAAATTGGATTTAAAAGCTATGAGAATGTCCCGGTTTATGTCTCGGTCCATACTTTTTTGCTCAGGCTTTTTCTTGATTTTTTTGCTTCACCTGTCCAATGGCGGCTGGCTGCAGCCATAAAGAGGAACTTGGGCATTGAAGGGTTTGTCATAATATTGTTGTGCTGGGTGATCTCCTGGCTTTCCAGTTCAGTTGTCAGTTTAACCAAAGCATTGTAGATATTGCGTTTTAATCTACTTTTCAGCGGGATTACCTCCATGGTTTCCTTGACGAATTCCCCTGCACCAATGCCTATACCAAATCTCCAGCTGTAGCCAATTCGTTTTGTATAGTGAGCCATGATCTGAAGGGCATTGATATTCTGTCTCCCTTCAATAAAACCGTTGTTTATAATTGTGTATACTCTTGGATGAATATTATTGTTTGTTTGAGGATGGCTGGTGAGATATTCATCAAACGCATACATATATTCCAGCACGTTTGATGGGATTGCATCGATATAGAGTGGGAATACAAAGACGATGGAGTCCATTGTCCTCATTAGTGAGAAGTCCTTTTCAGCTGTATTATGCCTTATGCTCTCCACAACGCAGATTTCATAAGTTTGAGTTTTTTGCCTGTCGAGCATTTCAATTACTTTATCTATCAGACGTTTAGATGCACTATTATTACCTCTTGGGCTTCCATTTACAAAACATATTTTATTCATCGCATCTCACACTCCTTTATATATTTACCGAGGGAGTTCAATCTGTCCTCCAGCTCTTTTTCTTTTCTGCTGATATAGGTCTTGGCTTTGCTTACCTGAAAGTTTATTGCATTAGCATCGCACAGAGCCTGGAAGGTATCTGCCTCATCTATTGTGATGTCCTCTCCATAGCCAAAGGCAACGAAGTTAGGATATTTCTTGTAACGCGGGGCATGATGTACCTCTCCGTTGATCTTCTTGAAAAATGGCAGAATATTTGGTACCATCCGGTCCAGAGTTCTCCGGACAGCTGGAGTATAGCAACCGTATTTTACCGGCGAGACAAATATGGTAATATCACTTCCGATATAGTCTTTGTTTATATCGCAGCTGATATCTTTAAATACACATTCCCCCGGTGTCTTAATCCAGCAGCTGAAGCAACCCACACAGTAATGCATGTCTTGCGTTTGAATATCATATGTGGAAACTCTATAATCATTCTGTTGAAGAAATCCCTTCAATTCCTGCTTTACCTTTGTTCCAAATACGCTGGTATCTGAGGCATCACTTATTACCAATATGTTCATATTATTTACCTCCTATAATGTTTACACTGTCTACATACATTATGATATATCACAATGTTTACACTGTCAACTTCGTATGGTATAATTTTTCTAACATTTTCAAAACTAAAAAATATTTTGATAAGAGGTATGGGAGTTGCATAAGGAACATTATCATCACGGCGATTTAAAAAAAGAAATGATACAAAGCGGCATACAGTTATTGAACGAGGTAGACTATGATGCCTTTTCTTTGAGAAAGATTGCCGCTATGTGCGGAGTGTCGCACTCTGCTCCTTATAAACATTTCAAGAGCAAGAATGAACTGATTGAAGCAATTGTACAGGAGGTATCCGACAGCTTTAAAGCAGCGCTGGAGGAAGCCGTGCAGCTATATCCGGATGATGTGGAAAATCAGATTATCGAACTTGGAAAATGCTATGTACGATTTATGGTTGAAAATCCTGACTACATGAGATTTATCTTTATTAACCCCAGTCAAAAACACATAAACATGATACATGAATCCGACTGCTGTACAGACCCGTATCAGATTTTCAAAAAAAGCGCAGTGCGTTATTTGGAATGGCTAAAGGCAAATCCTCAGGATCAGGCTGTAGACATTCTTACAATGTGGAGCCTTGTACATGGTTATTCGATGCTGCTGGTTAATGATAACATTGATGTGCCTGACAATTATCTTGAAGTTATGGATAAGATGCTAAGGGAAAAGCTGCTCTTCAAATGACAGGCTATTCCCAGGTACACGCATTTTTCCCCTTGTGTACACAATACCCAATATAAACAAGCTGCCATAATTGTCTGCAAAAATAATAGAAGCAGGCCACTATTGTTTTTTGCTAAACTTTCATGCGGCACTAACGGCAAAAAGTATTCACACAGAAATACTTTTGATAATCTCACAATTCAAATTCCTTTCCCGGTGGTCCTGTCCAGAAAAGCTTTTACAGCAGCATTTGCCTGTTCAGGCCGTTCGAGAGGCAGGATATGCCCGGCATTCGGAATAATTTTCAATTCAGCTTCTGTTCCGCTGCCTGCGGCCAGCTTTACGGCTCTTTCCATCTCATGCTGTTTCACCAGGACGCTGTCCGCTCCCCTTAGCCACAGCGTCGGACATTTTATCAGCGGAATTCTGTCAAGAAGGTTCCATTTAAGTCGAAAAGGCCCAATACTATTCAGTTGCCAGTCATCCATGTCATTTTCTCCATGGTCATACTTGCCTTTCACTTCATCCTTGAGAATTGAAATCAACCGCTCCGGGTCGGTGGGCTTCGAACCACCCACATAAATAGACTCCAGCATTTTTCTTATAGCGGTGTTGTCCTTTTTTATATATTTCCGGTTGAGTAACTTGAGCATACCGGGTGTTTTTATGTATAACCATGTGATGAACTCTAAATCGACCCTGTCCCCCAGGCCTCCCGGCTCAAACAGAACCATGGATCTAACTTTACCGGGATACAATGACGCATATTCGATGCTGAGGCCACCTCCCATGGAAAGCCCCACGAGGCTGATTTGATCAAGCCCCAACTGATCAAATGCATTATGCAGAATGTCCATCAGCCTGGAATGGTCCATAGTTCCTTTCCAGGGCCTTGACCTTCCATGCCGTGGGGTATCCAGGGCAAACAGGTGATAATCCTTGCTCAGAAACGGAAACATTTGATCCCAAATAAACCTTGCTTCATCGTACATTGCACCATGCAGCATCACAACTTTTGGATTACCTGTATGGCCTGCTTCATAGACGGACAGCGGCCCGCCACAGACCATGAGATCATGATGCTTCAATCCATCTAAGCTTTCAACTCCGCCGGTGATGCCTTTCATTTCAAGAACGTCATTCATACTTTTCACCTGTCCTTCTGTTGGCTTTCTCACAATTTTTATTACTATCTTTCAGAAGTATCTCCACCATGTCTATCCACTCAGAATAGCCCTTTTCAAGTTGGTCCGGATCGATTTCAACTTTAAACAGCTTTCCTTCGAGATATCCCTGAGATATCCAGATGATCTGCTTTGCAGCCTCAGGGGAAATATCGAACTTGCTTTTTTCATTTCTTCTACCTTACCTGCACATTCGGTATTGCTTCCATTATCACGACGTTCTCTTCCATGTCATAATAGCTGCAAGTCATTTTATCCATAACTGAAATCCATTTATACACACCTGCATTGATCATTTCCTTTATCCAATCATTTGTAATAATTATATCATATATGAGTTCATGGCAAGATTAATTGTAGAAATTGTATAAACACGTTATTTATTGAGCCGTTGTGGATATTACCGCCTTCTTTTGCACCACTGTATACCCTTAAAAGTAAACTTCTTTGTCACTGAAAAATCAATTAATAAAATCCATTGAAAGCAGCAATTTCATATGTTATAATTGCTGGAAGTTATAACTACAATGAGAGCTGGTATACAAATGAGATTACGCACAAGTTTCAATAACGAACGGGACTTTAATTTATTTTTGCTTGCAGGGCTATTCTCAGGAATTGGTGCAGGTATCAATACATCAATATTCAACAACTATTTAAGTGATATATTCAAACTATCCGAAGATGTCAGGGGTTTCCTTGAGGTGCCTAGAGAAGCGCCGGGCTTCTTTATTATGTTAATTCTGGCAGTATTAAGTTTTTTCGGTGATGTACGTATTGCAATGCTCGGTATGGCAGCAGCAGGACTGGGTATGCTTGGACTCGGTATGCTTTCGCCGACCTTTGCAATCATGATCATCTGGATGATGATGTACAGCCTGGGCACACATATGGTCATGCCCGTTACGCCATCCATCGGCATGTCCCTGTCCAATCAGGAATCTTTCGGAGCCAGGCTTGGAACAATCAGTGCCTTTGGCTTATCCGGAAGTATCATTGCCTATGTTTATATCTTCCTTGGTTTTAATTTCATGCATATGACTTATCAGATCGCATTTGTCACAGGCACTATTTTTTATGTGTGCGCAGCATTTGCAGTGGGAATGATGAAGAAGGGCAAACCGGAAGTCCGAAAGATAAGATTTGTTTTTAGAAAACGTTATTCGCTCTATTACATACTGGCCATTATCAGTGGTGCAAGAAATCAAATTTTTCTGACGTTTGCGCCATGGGTACTGATAAAGGTGTTTGATGTAAAGCCTCAGATGTTTGCAATCTTGGGTATCGTAGTTGCCATTATCAGTATAGGCACGCGAAAACTGATCGGAAATATGATTGACAGCCGTGGAGAACGATTTGTCCTGACTTTGGAGGCTATTCTTTTATTTGCCATCTGTCTTGGATATGCATTCTCGGACAGAATTTTCTCAACCGGCGTCGCCGTGGTAATCATAGCCGGCTGTTATGTCATTGACAACTCCATGTCTGCAGTCGAAATGGCGCGGTCAACATATGTAAGGAAGATTGCAGTCGATGTTTCAGACGTGACCCCAACGCTGTCGACCGGCGTAAGCCTGCAGCATATCGCTTCAATGGTCATTCCTATTTTCGGAGGTCTTTTATGGTTGGAAGTAGGATATCAGGCCGTATTTATGGCAGCAGCCGTTATCGCATTTCTCAACTTGGTTCTTTCGAGAAAAATTAAGATTCTGTCATAATATATTTACTCAAAATCTCTGCGTGGGATTTATTATTGCGGTTTCTACATGCATTTAAATGTCAAAAAAGATGCCGTTTGAGCCTTGTGAGGGCTTGGCGGCATAATGATTTTGTACTTTTATCAATATAACGATGCGTTATAAAAATGGTCTTTCCAACCGTTTATCAAATGCATTATTCTTTTTTAAAACTTTGTGCCATCCCAGATTGTTAAGTCCTATATCACAGAAAAACTGAAATATAAGCGTTTGGGACTTTGTAAGCTTATAGGGTTTTCCCAGTTCCCGGGTTATTTTTTGATCAAAGGCATGAGTTTGTTCATATATTCTTCCCAAGTCATTAAATCGCCTTAACACCTTTTTGAACATATTGGGGAACATATATAACGCGGCGGCTTCTCCTTTGGAAACAGTTCCCAGATAATCATAATTAAGCTGTTTTGCCAGAGAAGCAAAATAGCGTTCCACATACTTCTCCTGTTCTGTTTCAATAAATCCTGCCTGTATTATAAATCCCAGAGCTTTGCCGTGAACAGTTGAAGGCTTCAAATGTTGTATGAGATTCATCATAATTCCCGGCATAGCATGGATGTACAGAGGCAATACAAATATTACCGTGTCATACTCTTCAACATCAAGTGCCAATTCTTCCGGATCTGAGTTTGCAATGCATTTTATCTCACATGGTGATTTCATTTGACGTACAAATTCTTCACATACTATTCTTGAATTGCTGTTTTTTGAATTTCCTTTCGGGGACCCGTTTATAATAATTGTTCTCATATCCCCCTGCCTCCATTCAGACCAAAACTCTCTACAGGTTTTACCGAAATATTTTGAGCGTAAAATTGGTAAAATACACGGTTAATGTATTGTTCAAATATTTCACGTCCATCAGCAGTAGGAAATTGTCCATCATAATAAAATTCTACATCAGGATATTTTTCATATCGTTTGACATGCATGGACTCTCCCGTTTTATAGGTTGTATAAGGAAGGTAGAGAGGTATCATCCGGTCAAAAAGGTTTTTCAAATTGCCTGAAACAAATCCCTTTGTTACTTTCGCAAAATAAACAGCTTTATCCGACATAATATATTCATGATAAAATTCATTTAAATCTTTGAATAAACATTTCCCCGGAGTCTTCCACCAGCAGGTCCAACAACCGGTGCAATGGGCTATCTCAATTTTAGATAAATCAAAGGTATAAGCATTTTCAATTGAAATGTCTGCACATTCCTTGATAACTATAGTTTTCATTTCCTGCTTCCCCCATAAATAGATTTGCTTTAAATATAAAGCCGGGGGTAACACCCATGTCAATATAGAAATTATTCAAAAGGAATATAAATTTCAATATAAGTTTTCGTTTTACCTTCCTTATATGTAATCAGACGTATCATGGCAAAGGCTTCTCCCAGCAACTTAAGACCATGTGCGTCTGCATATTCGGCTGACAGCCGGTGCATGCTTTTCATTAAATCTTCCTGTTCTTTATTGGGCTGATCTTCTTCTGCCACTGTATATAAGCATTTAGGATATTGCAGGTAAATTCCATTTTCATCTTTTACTTTTGCTGCATCAACAATAAACATTTTTGCATCGGTAACCTTGCTTTTATTGAAGGTAATATAGCGCATAAATTGTGAGAGCATATCATTATTATTTGAACTCATAATATCTTTTACATTTTCGTATTCTTCTACAGCAATAAAATCTGATACCTCTCCATTAACTCTATACAGCTGCAAGGGCTTAACGGTAAAAATGTTTAAATTATTTTCAAGCTCTCTGCTGAATTCTTGTGTTTCTTCAATTCTTTTCAACATACACTGTGCATCATATATCATTTTTTCAAGCTCATTTCTTTTGTTTTCCAAAAGGCTTTGAATATCCTGTACATCACTTTTCTTTAATAAATCCTGAATCTGATTAATTGTCATCCCGCGCTTTTTATGAAAATCAATAATCATTAGATCATATATATCAAACATATCATAATTTCTGTAATTATTTTCACTATTCTTTTTGGGATTTAATAAGCCCTTATCTTCATAAAAACGCAATGTATCCCTTGGTACTCCAAAA